>JAFVSF010000248.1 GCA_017503885.1 Clostridia bacterium | reverse complement strand
TGCCTAAGACGTTAGTTAAAAGATTTGCTTTGCAAACTGGAGATAAGGTAGATTGTATAGTTAATTACGTGAGCGAAACGGGTTCTTTAATTGTAAAGACAATATCGCTCGTCAACGGCAAAAATCCAGAGGATAAAAATTCGAGAATACAGTTTTCTCATTTAAAAGCAAAATATCCAAAAGAAAAGATAGAACTTAAGAGAGGTAAAAACGCAATAATAGATTCCGTAGACGCATTTTGTCCTATCGGTAAAGGTCAGAGGTGTCTTGTTGAGGACGATGCTGGTAGATTTGGAACGGAATTTGCAAATGCTTTAGTTGATTGTATAGTTGAAAAAGATTTGCAAATAATAACCATTTTTGCAGGCGTTAAGCCAGAGGCGTTAGAAGATATAGTCCAGACTGAAAACAGACAATATATCGCTTTGCCAATAAATTTAAGCGCAGAAGAAACTTTAAGGATAGTTAATTTGGCTGTTGAAAGGGCAAAGACCATGACGGCTATGGGGGAACACGTCTTATTGGTTATAGATAGCCTAACTTATCTTGTCAACGTTTATGAAGACTATATTTTAAGCAATCAAACGTCAAGTTACTTAAAATCGGGATTGACACCTAAAAAATACGCAAGCGAGTTGTTTGGAATGGGTGGAAATTTTGGCGAGAATAGCAGTTTGACCATTGTCGCTACGATAGATTCAAGGCGAGATGAAAAAATACTTGGCGAATTGTCAAGCATTTCAACTTCGGTTATAAAACTAAAGGGTAGCGACGTAGTTAGACGTAGAGGCTACGTAGTGGACTTGCTTAATTCTTATACGGACAAAGATGAGTTGTTGCTTGGTATCGAAGAAATTGCGTATGCAGATGACGAAAGAAAACAATTAGCAGAAAATGAAGATTATTTGGCTAGTATTTATAACAATTTAAAATAGTCGTTTACTAAATTTGCAAATTTGCCGTAGACTAGGCTAATTGATTTTGCGTCTATTCTTTCCGGGTGAAATTGAACTGCCAAAACGTTTTTAAAAGAAAAGCCTTCAACGATACCGTCGTTTGATAAACAAATTTCTTTTGCAAGGGGAGACAGTTTATTCACGCATTGTCTATGGTTAGAGTTGACGGTGTGTAAGCCGTCTAAAAACGAAGAGGAAGAAAAGATAGGGTGGTAAACGTCTTCTCCGTTTGTGGACTGATGTCCGTCAGTCGTTTTTAAGTCGCCACCTAAATACAAGTTGATAATTTGCATCCCCCTGCAAACGCCTAAAATAGGAGCGTTCCGTTTGAAAAAATAATCTAAAATTTTAAATTCGTTTACGTCACGCAAAACGTTTACTTTATGGCAATCAACGTTACGCTTATAAAAAGAGGATAAAAAATCTCCTCCACCAGTTAGCAAAAGACCGTAAAAGTCCTGCAAATTTTTTGGGGAAAAGTCGCATATATAATCAATGCCCACTAGTTTAAGTGCGAAAAGGTAATTTTCAGGTGGGTTTTGCATTGGAATTAAAACTGTAGGTTTTTTCATTATTCTATCATATAAAAAACAAGGGAAAAAGGTTACTTACACTATGAAAAAAATAGGAATGGTAGTCGCTATGCAAAGCGAGGTTGAAAGTTTTTTGTCTGCCAAACAGCTTGAAGTTGAACATATAAAATACGGTGGCTTTGAGGTTATGAAATTTAATCTCGGTCAAAATGAAGTTTATTGCGTTCGTTCTGGAGTTGGCGAAATTTTTGCTTCTGCCGCAACGCAAATGCTTATAAGTGTTTATGGCGTAGACGTTATAATAAATTTTGGAGTTTGCGGTGCTTTGACCGATAATTTAGAAGTAGGCGAAGTTGCTTTAGTAGAAGGCGTCGTTCATTACGACTTTGATACTAGTCCTGTCGATGGTTGCGAAGTGGGAAGATATTTGCAATATCCTGAAGTGACGTTGCGTCCAAGCAAAGAACTTTTACAACTTGCAAAAACTGTAAATCCAGACATTCAATCAGTTTTATGTGCATCTGCCGATAAGTTTGTGGCAGATGAAAAGATAAAAGAAAATCTTGCAAAGACTTATGGTGCGTCGGTTTGCGAAATGGAAAGTGCTGGGGTTTTGCTCGCTTGTCTTAATATGAACGTTCCATGTCTTATAGTAAAAGCTGTTTCAGATGGCAAGGGTGGGGTAGAAGAGTTTAGAAAAATGGTTTCTCACGCTTCTTGTCAATACGTTGAATTTGTTCAAAATTTATCTAAAATTTTATAAAAACCGTCAAATTACAAAAACTTTATATTATGAGCACAAATAAAGATTCGATAAAAATTGGTGTAGCGTTTGGAAGTGGTGGAGCAAAGGGTATGGCTCACTTAGGCGTGTTAAAAGCGTTTGAAGAAGAGGGTATATCGTTCGACCTAGTAGCAGGCACTAGCATAGGTAGTATAGTAGGAGCATTGTACGCAAAAGGCTACACTTCTTGTGATATGCAAGAATTACTTAAAGAGGTAATTTTAAACGATATGCAAATAACTTTGTTATTTGCATTGGGTATGATAAACTTAAAGGACATAATAAACAAATTTACTGGTGGAGCATATTTTAGCGATTTAAAAAAGCCTTTTAAAGCAGTTGCCGTAGATTTGGATGCCGGTAAAGAGGTGGTTATATCTGAAGGTGAACTTGCAACGGCGTTAGCATCGTCGTCGGCAATTCCTCCATTTCCACCTGTACAGGCTTATGGTAAACGCCTTGTGGACGGAGCATATTTAAATTATGTTCCGTCAGACGTTGTAAAAGAAATGGGTGCAGACGTAATAATCGCTATAAATTTAGGTGCTGGCAAAGATACAAACCAAGGTATAAAGCGAGCACTTGACGAAATTTATCCAAATAACGGCGTGCCACTAACCGATAGAAGTTGGCAATGTTACAAGTATTCCGATTTTGTTTTAGAGCCAGACCTTTCTAATTTTTCTACTTCTGCATTGGGAGGGTTAGAAGAAATGTACGAGATTGGTTATAAAACGGCAAAAGAAAAAATGAGTAAAATTAAAGAAATAATATCAAAAAAACGCAAGGGCTAACTTGGTATGAAAATACACTCAAAAGAAAACTTGTACGGTATTTATTCCGTACCATCGGACAAATCAATAACTAGTAGGGCTATAGTGTTAGGCAGTATAGCAAAAGGTAAGACTTACGTTGTAAATCCTCTTATGTGTGAGGATACTCTTACCGTTGCAAACTGTATGAAAAAGCTCGGAGCAAAAGTAAAACTCAAAGGGAGAATTCTCGAAATAAAGAGCGTAAAAAAAGATGCGATGCATGAAAACCACACATCACATCTTCAGTTCATGAATACACATGAAAAATCCCAAATTCAGTGTATCATGATGTGCTCGGAAAGTCAAGAAAATCGGGGATTTACGACCGATTTTCAGACTCGATAAAGATATTAAACTTACGACAAGGAGCATGTCAAAATGCCATACATAAAAAAGGAGTACATCTGTGGAGATGTTATCGAGGTAGAGAAGACTCATACGGGGAGATATGGAGCACCCGGACAGCGTCGACAGAAAAAGAAAAAGCCGACACGAGA
>JAFVSF010000247.1 GCA_017503885.1 Clostridia bacterium | reverse complement strand
CTTGCCTCGCATCTAAGTCTTTAAATCTCGTGATTTTATATTCAAAGTAAATAAAGCAATATTATATAAAAAGAAAACCGAGTGGAAATTTTCCACTCGGTTTTTTCGTTTGTTTAGGTTTTAAATTTACTTAACCTTAAAACTCGTTAACTGCCAAGTAGTTTAAAGTTAATTCAATTTGTTCCCAAGTTAAGTTACCTTTACCGATTGCAACCTTGAAGTATGCGATTGGAGCTTTGCAGTAATCTTCATAGCTCATATATTCAGCAAATTCTTCATAAGTGAACAATCCGTAAGTTTCGATATCGGCTTGCATCATTTCAGCATTGTACTTAAGGTCTGCATCATATTCGAAGATGTTTACCATACCCGTAGCATCAAAGTTAAATGAAGGCATAGAAAGCATTTCATCCGTAACTAAGTTGAAATGATATTCAGTGATAGGTCCGTAAACCTTAACAACTTCTTCAGTAACGTAAGCTCTTACAAGAGTAGTTTCGCCTTGAATAACTTCAGTACCATTGAAGGTTGTTGTTACAAATCTATGACCGATAAATTCGTGCATATTATCTTCTCTTATGAATACGTATCTCATTAAGTCAAGGTCGAAGTATCCATGTTCATAAGCAATTCTTGCTGTTGCACCATTTGCAAATTCAAGATTAATTACGTTACGAAGTCTTGCAGGGTCGTTTGCGTGGTCGTTAAACCAAATAGTACCTGCTTCATACTTGCCGGTTTCGTGGTTGAATACCATTACCTTATCGCCTGCAACTATATTGTCAACAGCCTTCATAGATCCGTCTGCCATCATTACCATAGTTCCTTCTACGAGACAACTTGTAGCTGAAGCTTCAACTGATACGTTTGCACCGTTTACAGTTGCGGAGTAAGTGCTACCCGACGTATTGGTTGCTCCAGAAACTTTAAGGTCTTTATAGCCGCTTGATAAAGAAATGTTGAACGTTACGGTAGTGCCATTATCAACCCAACCACCATTAGGTAAGCCACTTGTCTGACAAGTAATTTCAGTACCATCCTTAGCATTCCAAGAAACTTTATACATCTTAACAGTCGTTGCAGAAATGTCAACGTCCGCTCCTACGTTGCTAACTGTGAACGTATTCGTTCCATTACAGTCCTTATTACTTACAGTTGCACTTCCAAGTCCACTAACCGTATCTAAACGATAATTGTCTTTTGCCACTATAGTAACGGTTATCGTTTGACCTGCATAAACCGTACCACCATTTGTTACCGTTCCCGTTTCGTTTGCTTCAACTGTAATTGTTGCGCCTGTAGGATTGCTCCATGTTACGTTATAAATTTTTAATATGGTTACCGATACGGTTGTGTTAGCAGTAGGTGTTACAGTATAAGTTCCGTTACCATCGTCTGTTGTAACACCTGTAACAGCCTTGATTTCGTATCCACTTTCTGCCGATACGCTGAAGGTGATTGATTCGCCTTCAGTTACAGATTTAACCGTGCCGTTTACAATCTCGCCATCCTCAACTAAAGCACCATCTTCAATGTTGAATGTTACTGAATATGTGTGTTTAGTTGTAATTGCTACGTTAATATCTGCATTAGGAGTTACGGTGTAAGTGCCGTCTCCGTTATTTATTGCATTTGATACTCCACTTATTACGTATCCACTGTTTGCAGAAACGGCAAAGGTAAGTGAGTTGCCATTTGCAATTGCTTTAATCGTACCATTTTTAATAGCTCCACCGTCAACAGTTGCACCATCTGCAACTGAGAATGTTACGTTAAATCCTTTAACTGTTTCAACAACTATTTCGTTAGTGCTTTCAGCTGTTACAGTATATGTATTGTTTGCGTTTAAAGTAATTGCATTACCATTTACGGTTATCGAGGATACGGTGTAACCGCTATTAGGTTCAACGCTAAAGCTATAATCTGTGCCGATAATAACCTTTTGAGGAACATTTACTGTTGCATTGCTTACAGTATATGTTACAGTAGTTGTTTGGTCGCCTTCAAGCCAAGTTCCGTTTGTATATGTGTAGATTAAATCTTCGCCTATTACGTGGTAGCCTTCAACTCCGCTTGCAGTTCTAAATACAATCTTAGTTCCTTTTTCAATAGTTATAACGTCGCCCTCTGTTATAGAGTCTAAAGCAGAAATTGAAGGTGCTCTAAAGCCGATAAGCGAATGCTCGTGTCCATTGTATGTTGTAGAGTTACCACCGTACCAATAACCGTATGAGTTATTTATTACCGTGCCGTTTTGTTTAGTGAGATATGCATTACCAATCATTGCAACAGAACCGTAGTAGTTGAAACCTTCAAGGTCTTTAGAAACTTGCATTCTAAGTTCTATGCTTGTTGGGTTGCCAGTTGATTGATCTACGTTCGTTTCTATGTATAAACGTTCAACGTGGTCGTTAGTAATAGTGTCAAGACAAAGGCTTGTGTCAAAGCCGTAAACCCACGCCGAGCCAGTGTAAACACCTATGATTTCTTCTATGAATGTAAACGAACCTTGTGTTGAATACCAAACTGAACCTGCAGGGATAGAAATGTAAGCACCGTTAGGCATCTTTGCACCGTATTGTCCACCACGAACAGCCATAAGGTCGTTGCCTTGGTTGTAGCAGAATGCTTGGTTTGGCATTTCTACACCGTTTACTACAGGAATACCCTTAGAGGTGTCCATTGCCATAAAGCCGTAGAAATTGTCTGTAATTATGCCGTCTTTAAGGTTAAAACGAACTTCACCACCTGCTGAATCTACGGTGTCATACATGTTTATTATATCAGCATTTTTTATATTAGTGTTCTTTGCAGGAACCCAATCACGATTCATGTCATTACCAGAGCCGTCTTTAATATTGTTTTCACCAACGAATATTAAATTAATTTCTTCAGAAATCATTACGCAGAACTCGTTAAGCCACAATTTAGTGCCAGCTTTAATAGTAAGAGTGTCGCTAAATGCTGTTTTACCTAAAGCATTACTAGAGTCGCCCATAATCTCAAGAATTTTAATGTCAACAGGGCCCTCATTGGTTTGTATGAGACCATGATATTTAAGGTTAGTGTAAGGGATTTGGTTAATCATTACCGCACCGTTTTCTACAACTAAAATACCAGAATTTGCATTGAAGAGAGACGGAGTTACGTACATACGTATGCTGTGCGTGTTTGCTTCAAAGAAGTTGAGGTTTTGTCCAGTGAAATCTGCATAAGAGATAGAAGTATCTGCAGAGCCATCAGAGCCAACAATCCAGTTAGCACCATTGAAATAGAAGATAATATCTTCGGATGCTGTCCAATAGTCACTTCCACTCCAAATACGCGTGCCTTTGATAATGGTAATGGTTTCGCCTGCTTCAGTACCCTCAAAGTCACGGAAAGCAAATATAGAGGTAGATGCACCGTGGTATATGAAACTTGTCATCTCTGTAACTTCGCCGTCTGCAGAAGTATGATAAATTGCATAAGGCTCGGTTTCTGACATGTTTTCAGTTGTTACTGGAGTAACTTTGTCAAACCAATTTTCGGTGGTGTCGAAACGAAGTTCGTTAGTTTTGTTACCATCGTTATATTGAGTGCCGACTACGCTAGCAAACGAGGTAGTGCTAAACGTACCCTTTTCTTTGCCAACTACCCATGCAGTACCGTTGTAGTATGCGTACATTGCTTCTTCAAAAATATAGTAGCCACCGTTTTGAATAAGTTTAGTGCCAGGAGCACCAAAAAGTTCGTCTTTATTATGATTGCCGTAGCCGTTAAGTTCAAGGATTTGGTGTTCGCCGTCATTCCAATAATAGTAACCACCAGTAATTTGAGTGTCTGTTTTGGCGTCGGGGCAGTGAATGTAAACGGGGAATTCGTAGCCTTCAGGTAAATCGGTGTTTTCAAACGTAAAGTTAGAGTTTACAAAAACGTCATCGTAGAATTCGATACGGATAACTTTTGCAAGTTGACCACCTCTCATTTCTTCGTAATTTTCCATTGATTTAACGTCAGAGTTGTGTATGTAACCAAGGAAAATAGAGTAGTCTTCAGTACCATTACTTTGGAGAACGTAGCTTATTTCGTAGTCCTTGGTAAGTTTGTACATTTTACCACCAAAATAGAATACTGAATCGCCTCTTATGATGATTTTGTCGCCAGAAACCATTGTGGAACTGTCAAATGCGAAAACTATTCTGTAGTATTTAGTGTCCCCGCCCTCTTCTAACACGAAAGCTTTTTGAATACCACCAAAAGTGCCGTTGCCTTGGTACTCAACGTTTACAGCATCTAAGTCAAAAGCATCATTATTTTTGAAAACGCCTTGTGGTAAAGTTGCGAAAACTCTTGCACCGTTATAAGAAGTTTGGTTACCCTCACTGTCCGTGAATACTACGTTGTCAATATCTGCAATACCGGTAAGAGAGAACTCTTCAGCCTTTGTTGCAGTAAGGGTTATCGTTTTAGACTCAGAATAAGTCATAACTTTGTTGACGTTAACTTCTTCGCTAGAAGTTTCATTGTACCACGTGTTAAATTCGCCAGTAGGGACGTTTTGAGGTGCGTCGCCCCATAAAACGGTTTCGGTGGCAAGTTGCTCTTCAGCGTCATTATAAACAAGGGTGTAGTGAGGTATAAAACTTAAAAGAGCCTCTTTTGCCAAGTTTGTTCTTGCTTCATTACCCCAATTTTCAGTGCCTGCTTCGGTTGCTTGGTAAGATTTCTTAGCAATTTCTGCAACGCATCTTTCAGAAACTGGAGTTTGAGCAAGAACGTTGTCGTCAGCGTCGCAAATGACACCACGATACGAGAACATATCCGTATAACGAGTCTCTGGAATATTATATACGTATGCTATAGACTCTAAATTTCCATCATTGTCCTCGTACCAATAGTTTGAAGTATTTAACTTCATAACCTTGTCGGTATTAACGGTAAGTTCGCCATTTAAAAGACGTGTAGGAATAATAAGAGTATAGGTCTTAAATCCCTCATTTAATTGAAACGAGCCGTTGTGTTCGTTTGTAGCAGATACGTTTACAACGGTTTTTTCGTTTATAGAGTATCCGTTGCCCATTTCAACGTGGAAACGAAGGCCTTGCTTATCAGTGGGAACAGTGTCGCTTATAGTTCTGAATATTCTCATAGACGCACCGTCGGTTGCAAAAACGTCTTGGCCAATAGTTGTGCCTGACGCTTGTGCAGACAAATTGTTTGCGTTAAAAGCAAGTGTGCCAAAAGCAACTGCTACGAGCGCAAAACAAGAGATTAGAAGCAACTTGATTTTCTTAATACTTAATTTCATGTTTCTACCTCCTAGTCCCAAGGGTACTCGCCACCGATGTCAGGTGAGCCGCCTGCTGTAGATAAAAAATCATCAACGGCAAACACTAAAACTGTGGGAGCCTCATATAAATTTTTCTTTTCCATAATTATTTCTCCTTTAAGAATGGATTTTACAAATATAATAAACAAATTACAAATGCCACCATCACTGTAAATACAATGCGTAGTGGCGTATTGTTTATAACATTATATAATATAATAATACAAAAATCAACCATAAAAAGACTAAATTCTTCAAAAAAGGTATAAGAATTTCTTATATCTTAGCGTTTTGGTTGTAAAATCTAATCATTTTTTTTGTTTTTGTAGCCTATTAATTAGTATTTTTGCAAAATTTAGATAAACGAGCAAACAAGTAAAAGAATGCCCAAAAAAACAAAATTTATAAGCGAAAATAATCCAACGTACTTAAGCGTGCCTTTAGGGTTATGCTTTACGTATTCTCTAAGCGTTATCAAACTTGCAAGAGAGGATACTAACGTGCCAACGCCTCCCACGTTTACGCCTAATAAAAGTTCCTTATAATTGTACGTGAATTGTGATAAAAGTATGCTAGATGGCACGTTACTTATGATTTGGCAGGAAAGGGCAGTTACTATTAAAGTGTTTTTTTGAAGTAGTGAGCCGAAGAAGTTTTGCACAGGTTGTATTCGTGCCATATTTCCCGCAAAAACAAAAAAGAAAACAAAGGTTAAAAGTAACGGATAATCGACTTTTAGCAGGGCTTTTCTATCTAAAACGAGTAAAACGGCAGGCACAACAATAAGACCTATAACGTAGGGAATTACCCTAAAAACTATTATGATAGAAAGGGCAAAAAGCAGAACGTAAATAGTTGTTTTTATTGGTGGAAGAGAAAACTTTTCTTCTTCAAGTTCTAAAGGTTCTGGTTTTATAAAAATCAAACAACAAAGTGTTATAAGTAATATTGATAACGCAAAAGGGATTGCCATGATTCCCATAAATTCAAGTGTGGGAATAGAAAACTTTGTGTATAGGTAAAGGTTTTGTGGATTGCCAAAAGGAGTTAGCATTCCACCCAAATTTGCCGAAACGTTTTGCATAATAAAGGTAAACGCCATATATTTTTGCTTGCCCGTCGTTGATAAAACTATGTAACCAAGTGGCAGAAATGTAAGAAGAGCCATATCGTTTGCAATTAGCATTGAGCCTATAAACGTTACGTATACGAGAGCCAAAACACTTGCCCTTGCGTTTTTGAAAAGTTTTACAATGCTATGTGCTAGCATATAGAAAAACCTTACGTTTTTTAAGGCGCAAACAACAGCTAAAACGCAAAAAAGACAGGTTAACGTTTTAAAGTCAAAATAGTTCAAATAGCCCTTGTCTGGTGGAATTATAAACGCTGTTATTATTGCAACTAAAAGGGCGATAAGCATAACGACGTTTTTCTTGCAAAATGACGTTGATTTATGTAAAAACTCGCCTATATGTTCGTTATTTGATTTTTTATGGATAAAAGTTTGTTCGCTAAATGCCATTTAAAACGTTGACCTCTTTTGTATTTGCGAATAGGAGTATATACTTTTATTTTATAAAAGTCAATAAAATAATGTGCTAAATTCTTTGCAAAATTGCATTAAATTATTTCAATGCGTAAAATCTACGTAGAAATAGTGTTAAACGTTTGTAAAATTATTATGAAAAGTAGGATAAAATAATAAGGGTTTTGTAAATTCCTTGACAAAACGTAATAAATTGTTTAAAATTACAGTAATAAGTAGCAAGGAGTGTACTATGAATATTTGGCATGACATACAAGCAAGCAGAATTGCTCCAGAAGATTTTATTGCCGTAATTGAAATTCAAAAAGGCAGTAAACAAAAATATGAATTAGACAAGAAAACGGGTTTGTTGATACTAGATAGAATTTTGTATACGTCAACGCACTATCCTGCAAACTATGGGTTTATTCCTCACACGTTGGCTGCCGACGGTGACCCCCTTGACGTTTT
>JAFVSF010000246.1 GCA_017503885.1 Clostridia bacterium | reverse complement strand
TGCCCGAAAGCACGATTTTCACGCCTCCACGACTTTTTACAGCAAGCTTTAATTCGGCAATAAGTATAAGATTTTCAACCTCTAGAGGCACTTTTCCATAATTTTCAAGGAGTGAAGAAACAATTCTCTTCTTATCTTCCTCGCCTTTAATTTCAGCAATTTGTTTATAGCAATCCATTCTAGAAGAGCCTGAACCAATATAAGTTTCGGGAATATAAGCATTCATCTTAATATCGAGTTCAACGTCCCTTTCAACCTGTTTTTCGCCTAAACTTTCTTTTAAAAGTTTGCTATACAACTCGTATCCTATTCTATCCATATGGCCGTGTTGTTCTTTGCCTAACACGTTTCCTGCCCCTCTTATCTCTAAATCACGCATAGCGATTTTATACCCACTGCCCATCTCGGTAAATTCCATAAGGGCAGAAAGTCGCTTATAAGCAGTTTCAGAAAGCACTTTATCTTTTTTAAAGGTAAAATATGCGTGTGCAAGCCTATCACTTCTACCAACCCTTCCTTTAAGTTGATAAAGAGTTGAAAGACCTAGATAATCGCTATCTATTACTATTAAAGTATTTGCTCTAGGGAGATCTATACCATTTTCTATAATAGTAGTGGCAATTAACACGTCGTATTCGCCGTCGTAGAATTTCATAACGCTATCTTCAAGCGTCTTTCTATCCATTTGACCGTGTGCAACGACAATTCTCGCCTCTGGGAGAATTTCTTTCACTGTATCTGCAAATTTATATATTGTTTCTACTCGGTTATAAAGTATGAGCACTTGACCGTCTCTTGCCAGTTCTCTTCTTACTGCATCTCTAATCAACACCTCACTCTCTTCTAAAACGTAAGTCTGTACCGGTATTCTAACACTTGGAGGAGTGTGTATAGTGCTTATATCTCTTATGCCAGAGAGCGACATATGCAAAGTTCTTGGAATAGGCGTCGCAGTCATAGTTAGCGTATCTACGTTTTCTTTTAAAACTTTTAACTGCTCTTTGTGTTCAACTCCAAATCTCTGCTCTTCATCAAGAATTAAAAGACCTAAATCGTTAAATACTACGTCTTTTCCAAAAAGCCTGTGCGTGCCTATTACAAAATCTATCTCGCCTTTTGCCAGTTTAGAAATTACGTCTTTTTGCTGTGTTGGAGTTCTAAACCTATTAAGTGATGCAATGCGTATACCAAAATCGGCAAACCTCTTTTTCGCCTCTCTGTAATGTTGTTCGCAAAGTATTGTAGTAGGACAAACGAGTGCAACTTGCTTTGCATCTAAAATAGCCTTAAACGCAGACCTAAATGCAACTTCGGTTTTACCAAAACCTACGTCGCCACACAAAAGCCTATCCATTACCTTAGGACTTTCCATATCTGCCTTTATTTCTTTTACCGACTGTATTTGATCTTCTGTCGGCTCAAATGCAAACGCTTTTTCAAAATCTTCGATAAACTCGTTATCTTCAGAAAAGACAAATCCCTGCTTTTGTTTTCTTGCGTTATAAAGTTTTTTAAGGTCTATCGCCATTGCAGAAATAGACTCTCTTACACGTTGCTTTATGCGTTCAAATTCATGCCCACCTATTTTATTAAGTTTAGGCACGTCGCCACCGACGTATTTGGTGAGCCTATCCATTTGGTCTACGCCAACGTATAAAGTATCCCCACCCAAGTAACGCACTGCAACATAATCTTTACTACCCTCTTGAGTGGTTATTCTTTCAACGCCTATTACGTGACCTATACCGTGAACTTCATGCACGGCGTAATCGCCAATTTCAGGTGCTTGAAAGAGGTCTCCTCTCTTTCTTTTAAGCCTTTTTTCCTTTTCCTTTTCAATATATACGTCACCAGTTCCAACAACGACAAGTTTTGCTTGGTGATATATAAACCCACTAGGCAAGAAATACGTAGTAACAACCGCCGTCCCTGACGGAAGATGAGTATCGTCAGCCCTAATTACCGTTACACCATGTTCGTACATTTGCTCGGCAAGATTTTCTGCCCTTTGGGTGTTTCCACAACAAATTAGAACCCTGTATCCGTTGTATTTCCAAGTAGCAACGTCTTTAAAAAGTTCGGTAGGTTTTGCCGAATATCTAGTAACCGGCGAACATTTAAAAGAGTATGTTTTAAGTGGATTGAAAAAACTTATCGCAGTAGTGATATTTTGAAAAGCAACCCTTCTACACTCGTTTAAACGAGAAAACACAGTGTTTACGTCGGATAACTGTTTTATTGTAAAATCAAAGGCTTTGCCTGCCCTTGCTAAAGTTAGCGTCCTTTCGGTATGCTCTTTAATAACTGCTGAAATACCGTCTGCAAGTAATTTACACTCATCGTAAACTACGGTTGCTCCGTTTGGTATATAGTGAGAAAAACTATCGGTTACAGTTGGTAAAATAGGCATTAAAAACTGCAAACAGTCGGCAGTTAAATTGCCACTATCTAACTTTTCATTAATTTCTTCTACTATCTTTCTAGCATCACTTCTTACGGCTAGCGTACTAAACTTGAAAAGGGACTGTTTAATTCTCTCTTTAATACCTTCAACGTCTTGTGGCAAAATTAAAGCGTCGGTTGCAACTATTGTAGTAAACTCAGTAACGTTTTCCTTTTCGTCTCTATTTTCTGCAAAATAACGCTTAACGCTTTCTGCTTCATCTCCAAAAAAGTCTACTCTATAAACTTTTTCTTCGTTTACAGGAAAAACCTCTAATATATCTCCTCGTAAAGCAAAAGTTCCCTTCTCATCAGCAAACTCTTGCCTTTTATAACCCATTAAAACTAAACTTTTAGCAACGTCGTTTAAATCGTACTCTTCCCCCTTTTTTATGGTTAAGTACGGTATTGCCTTAGGAAAAAGTTGGGTTAAACTCTCTAAAGTTGTTACGACTATTTGTGCCCCGTTCTTTATCTTATAAAGTGCTGTTAAACGTTGGTAAAGTCTTTCTTTATGAAACGCAGTTTTAAAAAGCAAAACGTCGTCTTTAGGGGGCAATAAAACAACCTCTTTACCACTTATACATCTTATCTGCTCGGCAACCCTTCCTCCGTAAAGCATATCCTTTACAATATATATTATAGGAGTTCCAAGCATTGAGGCTAAATGACATTTTTCGGCAAAAGTAACGCCAAATACCGCAGAGGGTAACCCACTGCGGACGTCGTTTGCTAGATTTTCAAAATCTACGCCTAAGTTGTCAAATGTCAAATAGTGTCTAAGCATATATTAACTTTAAATAATTATTTTTTTGAATTAAAACGACACATTACGTCTTCTATTGATGCTCCGTGAATAAACGCATCGCAAGCATCCACTGCCAAATTTATTGATTGGCGAAAACGAGGCTCGTCTTCCTTTCTAATATCCGAAAGCACGTAATCGATAATTTCGTAATCAACCTCTGGTTTTGTACCTATACGCACCCTAGGAAAATCTGTTGAACCTAATCTTTGAACAATACTCCTCATACCGTTATGAGTGCCTGCAGAGCCGTTTGCTCTTATTCTTACAAAACCTATTGCAATATCCAAATCGTCGTATATTACAATGATATCCTTAGTTGGCACTTTATAAAAAGCAGATAGTTCTTGAACGCTTTCTCCACTTAAATTCATATATGTTTGAGGCTTTAAAAAAACAACTTTTTCGCCTGCAATATTTTTTTCTCCGTAAATACCTTTAAACCCCTTTTTATTAAAGGAAACACCATGTTTTTCAGCAAGTAATTCCACTGCCATAAATCCAAGGTTATGCAAATTTTTAAGGTATTTAAGACCTGGATTGCCAAGCCCTACGACGAGTTTCATATTACTCTCCTTATAAACAACGGGCGACGGTTTCCCGTTGCCCGCATAATTGATTTATTAATTTTCGTTGTCGTAAATGTCAGACATCTTTCTGTCGAAATAGATATTTTCGATAGCCACAGCGAAAAGTTTTGCAACTGATAAAACTTCAATCTTTTCAAGTTTCTTTTCTTCAACCAATGGAATAGTGTCTAATACTACGAGTTTTGTAATTGGAGAATTCTTAATTCTTTCAATAGCAGGACCGCTGAGTACTGCGTGAGTACAACATGCGTAAATCTCACTTGCTCCGTTTGCGTGAAGAGCTTCAGCACCTTGACAAATAGTACCAGCAGTATCAATCATATCGTCAACC
>JAFVSF010000016.1 GCA_017503885.1 Clostridia bacterium | reverse complement strand
TTGCAGGTGGTGCAATCGACGGGTGTCTTGCCGTTGCAAATTTTGGCTCAAAGTCCGAAATGCGACTTGCAAAATTAAAAGAATTTCATCCAAATCAACCAGTTATGTGTGGAGAATACTGGTGTGGTTGGTTTGACCATTGGTTTGAAGAGCATCATACGCGCACAGCTAAGGAAATAACAGATGATTTTGAAGGCTTTTTCAAAATAGGAGCATCATTAAATTTCTATATGTTCCACGGTGGCACGAACTTCGGCTTTACTAACGGCGCAAATTACGACAACGTTTATCGACCAACGGTCACTAGTTATGATTACTCGTCGCCACTAAGCGAAGCAGGCGATAGAACGCCAACCTATTATGCCGTTAGAGATATTATTCAAAGGTATTACGGCAACGTTCCACCTATCACGGCAACCGAAACGAAAAAGGTTGCATATGGCAAGGTTGAGCTTACTGAATGCGCAGACTTGTTTGAGAATTTAGATAGAATATCTAAGCCTATATATTCGCCAACGCCTAAATTTATGGAAGAGTTTGGTCAAAACTTCGGCTATATTTTATACCGTTCGGTTTTAAAAGGCCCACGCGAAATACACTTAGGCGATATTAATATTGAGAACGTTCACGACCGTGCGCAAATCTTTGTTGACGGCGAGTTAAAGGGAACGTATTGCCGTTGGGCTCTTCCTGTCGATGGCGAAAAGGTGAACTGTGGCACAGACGATATGCAAAAAACTTTCAACGTTGATATTCTAGTTGAAAATATGGGACGTGTAAACTACGGTGCAAAAATTCGTGACCGAAAGGGTATAGATTCTGTAATAGTTGGTATTCAAGGTCATTTTGGCTGGAATAATTATTGCTTGCCGATGGAAGATGAGCTTGATAACCTTCGCTTTAAAAAGATAGATAAAATGCCGTTATATAAGCCTACGTTTTTAAGGGGTTATTTAGAAATTGACGGCGAGCCATGCGACACGTTCTTGCGTTTAGACGGGTTTCACAAAGGCTTTGTTAAAATTAACGGTGTAAATATCGGCAGATATTTTAACGATGCAGGTCCACAAAAGACTTTGTTTGTGCCTGCTCCTTTCTTAAAATCAGGTAAAAACGAAATTTTGGTGTTTGAATCTGATGCTGTAGAAAACCCAACGGTAGAGTTTTGCGCAGAGCACGATTTAGGCACAAGCAAAGGTTGTGATTTCTTGTAAAAAGTAAAAACCCCTTGATAGGTTGATTATCAAGGGGTTTTCCTTTTTTTTTACCTACTAACTAAAATATTATACAATATAAAAAATAAATTGTACTAAATAAAAAAATGAGTAGAAATTATTATTTTATTTTGCTAAAATAATGATAAGTGTAATTAACTTACGAGACGTGTACAAGGAGGTGTGCGTTAAATAATGAAAAAACTTTTAGTGTTTATTATGCTTATTACGTGTTGTCTTTGCTTATTGGCGTGCGAATTTTCTAACGTGGATAGCCAGATTGAAACTACTAGCATTCAAAAGCAAGAGAGCGTGATGAGTGAAGAGGAAATTGTACACGAACATAGCATTACAAAAATAGAGGCCGTTAGTTCTACTTGTACTAAAAGGGGCAATATCGAATTTTATTTCTGCTGGGGTTGTAGTGGTTATTTTTTAGATGAAAATGCAGAGCAACAAATAACCGTTGAAGAGACTAAGACAGGGCTTTTGCCACATAATGGCGAAAAGCAAGAGGAGATTGCTCCAACGTGTGGCGAAAGTGGTGTAAGCGAGCATTGGATTTGTTCTGAGTGTGGTGGTAAGTTTGCTGACGAGCAATGTACCGAAAGGACAAATGCTGAAAAATTGGAGATTCCAAGCCTAGCACATCAAAATATGGAGCACCGTGAAAGTGTACCTGTAGTTGGAGATCAAAACGGTACTATAGAGCATTGGTATTGCGAAGATTGTGATGGCTATTTTTTAGATGAAGAGGGTTTGCAAAGGGTTGAAAAGGAGGATACGGTTTTGCTTTCTGTAATTAATATTCCAGATTTTATAGTTAACGTTCCTTCCGGAAAAGACGTAGTTGTATTGCAACTTACCGACACCCAAATAATAGACGGAGCCCAGGCAAGACCAGATGTTTCTAGTGGCGATAAAATTACTTATGCAACAGATAAAATTCCTCAATACTGCTATGATTATTTAACAGAAACCATAGAGGCAACAAACCCTGATTTAATCATTATTACCGGAGATATAGTGTATGGTAAATATGATGATAACGGTAGTGTGCTAGTTAACTTTATTGCTTTTATGGAAAGTTTTGAAATTCCTTGGGCACCCGTGTTTGGTAATCATGATAACGAAAGTGCTATGGGTGCAGATTGGCAATGCGAGCAGTTTGAAAAAGCTCAATTTTGCTTATTCAAGCAAGGTAATTTAACAGGTAACGGTAATTATTCGGTTGGTATTTGCCAAGACGGGGTTTTAAAGCGTGTGTTTTATATGCTAGATTCAAACGGCTGTTCAGATGCTAGTAGTGCGTCAATGTTAAATGGTCAAACAACTTCTTCCGTTGGTTTTGGTGAAGACCAAATCGAGTGGTATACAAATCAAATACAAAGGCTTAAAGAACTTTCTCCGCAAACCAAAATATCTTTTGCATTTCATATTCAGCTTGCAGTTTTTGGCGAGGCTTTAACCAAATACGGCTTTGATAACAGCAAGAAAAATCAAGAAATACATATTGATTATCTTGAGAATAGGCGTGAAGGAGATTTTGGCTATATAGGTAGACAAATGAAGGATGCTTGGGACGGCTCGAAGAGATTGTTTAGCGATATGAAGGCTTTGGGCGTAGACTCTATTTTCGTAGGGCATGAGCATTGTAATAATTCAAGCGTCGTTTACGAAGGAGTGCGTTTGCAGTATGGTCAAAAATCTAGCGAATACGACAGGTATAATGCCGTTTCGGAGGAAGGTAAAATTGTAGAGACTGCAATTTGGAAAAAGGTTGGAACTCCTTACGTTGGAGGCAGTGTAATCGTTCTTTCTTCTTCAAGCGGGGAGATTGTTGATTCTTATATCTATTACTGCGATAACGCAGACGACCTTGTAAATCCAAACTATTACAACTAAACAAAACAGTGAAAACCCCTTGATAGGTTGATTATCAAGGGGTTTTTGTTTGGTGCAATATTTAATTTTGCTTAAATTTTGTTGATTTTGCCACCTCTGGGTTAAAGCCGACTTCTGTGTTGTCGCACGTTCTGCATCTAAGTGCTTCGATAGGATTTTCGCTTGTTTCAAATCGGTAGTCGTTGCCATTTTTCTTGATATAGTTTTCAATAACCTTATGTGATGCCATATCCTTTATAGGGCAGTTTATCTTTGGGTTATAAGTGAAAAATCTTGACTCTTTTTCTAAAGCAGAAACGTCCTTATAGTCTTCTAAATCGCCAGTATACTGAACGGTGTTTGCAATGATATCTTTAACGTAGTCGATATTAGAGTGAAGAGAAAGTGGTTCTGGAAATTCAGCATCTAGTATAACTTCGTTATAATCTTTTTTAGAGTATTTCTTTAAAAGCTCTACCGCACCGTGAAGATGAGATAGTTCAATTTCAAAGAAATGCTCCCAAATCTTTTTAATGTTTTTATCCGTTTCGGTCATATAGTTAGACCAATACACGAAACATTCTGTATATTCGTGCCAAAGATTGCACTCTAGCCAATCGGGAGAAGTGTCTATAAGTGCTCCGTATTGTGTTACGTGTTCTTCTTCAACTAAACAAATTTCTTCAAACAATTTTCTGCCCAAATCGTTTATATAAAAGGCAGATTGGTTCATATAATAGTTCATTGTTTGTTGCTCAGCAGCAGTAATTATCATAGTGTTTAAAATCGTTTGCGTAGACGCTTTTTTGCCGTTTATACACCTTTTTACGTTGTCTACAGGGTGACGGTGGTGTGCAACCGTTGGTCTTGCAGGTGTAATTTCGGTGTATCCACCTACAAGCCTTTCAGCGTGTACGCCATAATCCATATCAAGAAGATTTGAGTATCTATACAAATGGTCAAAGTCTTCAAGCAAAGCAAAATCCAATGCTTTTTTAACGTAAAAATCGCTTTCTTTTTGAGCCATTTCAGCAGTTAAATCAACGGCTAATTGCTCGTAAGTTATAGTAGTTTCTAAAACTGTTTCATCAACGGGTTTCAAGTTTACTATTTTTTGCTGTTGCTGTTTTTCTAAAAATCTAGTCAAGGCGATATCTCTTCTTAGATCGGTGTTAGAGATATTTCTGTGCATTTGGTGAGAAAACCAGTTTGCCTCCCATTCTGCACCCGCCGCCAAAATAATTCTAGTTTTAGTATAAGGGTCTGTCTCGTTTTTGTTGTAAGCCTTTGGGTATAGGTCTTTGAACGATTGTAGGTAGCTTTCTTGCGAATTTGCTTTTTCTTTAAACGGATTCATAGTTTAATTTATCTCCTTTTGCCCCATTGGGGTTTTGAGTAAATTATATCCGTTTAAAAAGTTTTTAAACGCATCAAAGACTTATTCGTATGCTTAATCAATCTTTTTTACTAGTTTTTTCAAACGCATCTATAAGAGTTTGGAGATTATTTACGTGGGTGTTGTAATCAACGGTATTCACGCTGGTTTTAGTTTTAAAGTGGTTTGTTTTGCAGTAAGGACACTTTCGGTTTGTTTTAGTGGTAGTAGAGGATTGTACGTAAGGGTCTTTTTGCTTGACGTACACCTTTGCAAGAGTGGTATCGCCACTTTTAATTTTACCAATTTCCTCGTTGTGGGATCTGTATACAACGTCTTGTTTATTGCTTCTAGAAACAGTTTGCGATTGTTGATTAAAAAGCCTACGGCAATTTTTGCAAAATACAAAATTTCCGGATGTTTCATTCATTCTTGCATATTTGAAAATGCCAAGCCCCGCAGAAACGGCGTATTTTATAATGGAAACAACCGTTAAAATACTGGGTGCGTCAAACTCTTCAAAAATAAGCATAGAGCCCGCTACAAAAATAACGTCTACCAAAATGAGCATTATTGCTCTAGGGAGAAGCTTTAAATTGCATTTGGCTTTTGTGCAGCCGAGCATATTTTTGCTATATATAACGTTGTCGTCCACACCGTCGTTATCTTGTACAAAAAGGTATATTAAGATACCTACGACCGTTATATTGCCAAGTATTGTAAAAAATATTAAACCTGGGGAACTCGTGTCTCCAACTGCGGAAAAAAGATCAGGTATAATCTTCAATAGACCGAAAAGAAATCTTTTTAAAAATAGCATTTTAATCTCCTTTACTCGAGTTTATTCAATTGGCGTCTTCGTCAATATGATCAATTATATGTTTTTTTAACAAACATTGTCAAGTGAAAACTAAATAAACGCCGTTTATAATCAAAGAAAAAACCCTTGGATAAAAAGCTTATCGCAAGGGTTTTGTTTTAACTTAAAACTATTCTTCTTCTTTTTCTTCCATTTCTTCTGGGTTTTTAATTATAACTTTTATTTCAAGAACCTTTCTCAAATTGCGTTTAACTACTGTAATTTCAAGGTTGTTATAATCAAATGTTGCACCGATAGAAGGAATTTCGCCAAAGCGTTCGATAACCCAACCGGATACCGTGTTAGAATCCCATTCTTCATCTTCTTCTTGCTCAAAAAGTTCGCAAAAATCAGAGAGTTCAGCGTTACCGTCAACGAGATAAGTAGTATCGTCTACTTTGGTGAAGTAGTTTACAATTTCGTCATGCTCGTCCCAAATCTCGCCAACGAGTTCTTCTAAAATGTCTTCTAAAGTTACGATACCAAGCGTGCCACCATATTCGTCAAGAACGGTTGCCATATGTACCTTTTGCTTTTGAAGGGTACGAAGGAGTACGGATACTTTCATATGTTCAGTGGCGATTGCCATAGAGGTTATAAGCCCCTTAATGTTTTTAGTCCCTTTTAAGTATGCGTTAAAGAAGTCCTTTTCGTGAATCATACCGATAATGGTATCAATCGAGTTTTTATAAACGGGAACTCTTGAGAATCCGTTTTGTAAAAAGACGTCTTTAATTTCATCCATAGGCGTATCCATTTCAACGGCTACGACGTTTACTCTAGGTACTAAAATATCGCCGACTTCAACGTCGTTAAATTCAATCGCACCAGAGATAAGTTCGGTTTCGCTTTCGTCTAACGTGCCGTCTTCACTTGCCTCTTCAACGTAGGTTAAAAGTTCTTCTTCAGTAATAACGTCAACGCTTTTAAACTTAAACACCTTTGTAAGAAGTAATTTCCAACCCGTAAAGAAAATGTTTAAAGGGTAGAGTATAATTATGAAAAACGATATTATACTTCCTGCAAAACAAACGAATTTTTCTGGAACTTCTTTCGCAATAGTTTTTGGAGTAATTTCGCCAAAAATTAAAACTGCAACCGTCGTTGCCACAGTGGTTATAGTTGCTGAAAGGCTTGCAGAGGTAATCAACTGTGCAAACATAAGACCAGCAATGGTTGTCATGGCGATATTTACGATATTGTTACCAATTAAAATTGTAAACAAAAGTCTATCGTAATTTTCTGTTAAATAAAGGGCTGTTTTAGCCGATTTTTTCCCGTCTTCAGCAAGAAGTTTTAGTCTTGCTTTGTTAACGGAGGTAAAGGCGGTTTCGGTAGCCGAAAAGAACGCCGAGAGTAAAATGAGAACTATAATCGAGATTAAATAAGCACCGATTAAGTTCACAGGAGGGGGTTCTGTGTCCATACGTGACTCCTTGTAAAATTTTATCCACGTCTTTAACAAGTTATGGATAATTGTAAGACATTATATCACAAAAAACATAAATTGTAAACCATTTTATACTTATTTGGTGTTAAATTAATGAAAAATAAGACAAAACCCCTTTTCAAAATTGACAAATAAAAGATAAAGGCGTATAATCTTTCCATTAAAAATTAAGGAGGGAATTATGCCTTTTTCAACATATTTAGAGTCAAAAAGAGCAGAGCTTAAAAAACTCGTTGGTTATCTTGGCGAAAAATTTGATTACGTAAGCGTGTTAGGTACAGATTGTCAAGCAACCGTGTATATGGCAAATAAAAACGCTCAGTCGGTTAGAGACGGCTCTGGCGAGTGTGGTTTCGCTTTGAAAATGCACGACGGAAAAGCATTTTACGAATATTCTTTAAGTGAAATCAGTGGAGATATAAGAGTTTTGGCTGACAAGATTTTTAAAGAGGTAAAGTTAGCCGAAGGCGTAGATACCGTAGAGGGTACGGAGGTTAAAGACGAGCCACTTGTAAAATCTTTTGTAAGGGAATCGGATTTTGCTAACTATACTGACGAGCAACTTTTAGATTTTTGCGTAAACCTTAAAGATGAAATTTTGTCCAAAGACCAAAAAGTAGTAAATGCAATGGTAATGCTTCAACCATACACCGTTTCTAAAATCTTTATTTCAAAAAATAGAGAACTCGACCAACATTACGGTTGGGTAAACGGTTTGTGTATGGCAACTTATTTCGACGGAAAGATGGTTCAGCCAAGAGAGGGTAGACACTATTATCTATTGAGTGACGTTCTTGAAAATCTCCCTAAAAAAGTTGATAAACTTTTAGATAAGGCACGCCACTTGGCAAAAGCAACGCCTATAACACCTGGCGTTTACGACGTAATAACCGATAGTTCTATTACAGGACTTATCGCTCACGAGGCTTTTGGTCACGGCGTTGAAATGGATCAATTTGTAAAGGAAAGAGCACTCGCAAAAGAATACGTAGGCAAATACGTTGCATCTCCAATTACTAACATGCGAGACGGGGCAAGTGCAACCCTTTCTGCTGCGTCCTATTTCTTTGACGACGACGGAGTTTTAGCACACGATACTCAAATTATTAAAGATGGAATACTCGTAACAGGTATATCTGACCTCGTTTCTGCATCCGTGCTTAAAACAGAGCCTACCGGTAACGGAAGAAGAGAATCTTACAAGAGAAAAGCGTATTCACGTATGACTAATACTTTCTTTGAAAAGGGAAACGATAACCTTGAAGATATGATAAAGTCTATAAAGCACGGCTATATGCTTTTTGAAACGAACAACGGTATGGAAGATCCTAAAAACTGGCAAATTCAGTGTACTGCTGAATACGGCATAGAAATCGTTGATGGTAAACTTACCGAAAACTACGTTTCTCCAGTAGTTATGAGTGGTAGCGTTCCAGAACTTTTAAAATCTATTACCATGATTTCAAACGATTTTGAAGTAATAGGTGCAGGCAGTTGTGGAAAAGGTTATAAAGAATGGGTTAAAGTGTCCGACGGTGGACCATGTTTAAAGGTTAAGGTGAAACTCGCATGATAGATATCGTTAAATTATTAAGACAAAATAAAGATATAACCGATTTTAAAGTAAATTTGCTATTTACCGAAAGCTATGAAAATTTCTTCGTTTTGGGTAAACTTGAAACTGTTAGAGCGACTTCTACCGAAGATGCTATAGTTACAGTTTACGTAGACGGCGACGGTGTAAAGGGCGACTCTTCTTTTTCGGTTTACGCATCAATGACGGAAGAAGAGGTAGCAAAAAAGATAGAGACGGCGGCAAAAAGAGCAAAACTCGTTAAAAATAAGCCTTACGAAATTCCAACTGGCGACAAACTCGACGTTGCTATTTCTTCAAACTTTACCTCCTACGAGCCTTGCGAACTTGCAAAAATGATTGCCGAAGCAGTTAAAAAGGCAGACTGTTATCAAAACGGCTCGATAAATGCTCTCGAAATTTTTATTTATAAGGAAAAATCTTCGGTTGTAAACAGTAGAGGCGTAGATAAATCACAAGTTAAATATAGAGCAATGATAGAGGCTATTCCTACGTGGACGGAAAACGGAGAGTCCGTTGAACTTTACGAAGCATACCATTTTACCGATTTTAACGCAGAGGAAATTACTGCTGAAATCGACGAGAGAATGAGAGAGGTAAGAGATAGACAATTTGCTATTAAGCCTGCTCCTTGTACTGCAAACGTAGTTCTCCCAGCAAGAGAGGTTTCTCATCTTATTGGCGAGATTGTTGACAGTCTTAATTTTGCAACCGTTTATTCGCACGCTAACGTTTTCTCCAAAGGAGACGTTATTCAAAAGGATAGAACGGGCGACGTTATAAACGTTAGTATGTGTCACGAAATTGAGGGCAGTAGATTTTCGGCTATCTTCGACGGAGACGGAGTAACTTTAAAAGATAAAAAGGTTATTGAAAACGGTGTTGCCAAGGCTTATTACGGCTCGCATAGATTCGGTTCGTATTTGGGCGAAGAGGTAACGGGCGACCTTAGATGTGTAAAATTGGAGAAAGGAACGCTCACTGAAGATGAAATTGCTAAAGAGCCATATTTTGAGTGTGTTTCTCTTTCGGGCTTACAACTCGACCTTTATAACGATTACATAGGTGGAGAAATTCGACTTGCATACTACTTTGACGGAGAAAAGAAAGTGCCAGTTACTGGTATTTCAATGAGTGGAAAACTCAGCGACGTTTTAAACGCTATTCGCTTGGCTGAAAAAGTTGTAGTTAAAGACAATTATCAAGGCCCAGAAAAAGCACTTTTAAAGAATTTATCAATAATATAAAATTTTGGCTTTGCAACTGCAAAGCCTTTTTTTATTAAGGTGTTGACAAACTTTTAGTTTATGGTATAATTATAGCAAAGGAGAAAGCTAAATGAAAAAAATTATAATTTTTTTATTAACTTTGGTGCTTAGCCTTAGTTTTATTGGCTGTAATACGCCTACCGAAGAGTCAGAGCCACTTGTAAAAATGCAAGAAATTCAACCTGCAGGTACTGTAAATTTGGCTGAAGAGTTGGCTCTTTTTAGCAAGTTGCTTGACAATAATTATATTAACGTTATGGCTAGCGTAAACAATAACGGATACGAGAGTTTTATAAGCGTTAACGCAAGACGTACTGAAAAAGGCTACGACGCCATAGTTGAACTTAAACCTAAAGAGGGAACTGATGTTTGGAAAATTTACTATATAGACGGGGTGGAAATTAGATGTCAAGCGCCAGACGGCGTTAATTTTGATTATATAAAAACTATGGATTGCACCTTCGTAGATTTAATAGGTAGTTTTAATTCGACAATAAATTCTATGGCTGAAACAAGACTTATCTATCACGTTTTAAAGCCAATAATACACAAGTTTAACGGGTTTGAAAACGTTAACGAGAGTGTTGATTATGCAAACACTCTCAACGCCCTTACAGAGTTGTTGAAAAATAATCGAAACGAAAGCGTTTATAATTTTGTTTTAAGCAAACTTATGGGTGTTGATTTAAACGACGAAGAGGCAGTTGCACAGATAGAAGAAGATATTTTAGAGTTTTGTTCGGGTAATCCGTCGGTTGCTGTCTTTATTGATAAAATAGAGTCGTATATAAACACAAAACTCAGTGAAGAGAATAAAATAAATATTAAGGGGTATTTAAACGGTTTACAGCAAGCGTCGGGCGTTACTACTCAAGAAATAGTTGAAATTTTAAGAGTGAACGTTCCTGCCATTGCAGATAATTTGAGAGCAGTTACCGAAGGAGAAACGCTTTACGATTATTTAAGAAGTTACTTAAGAACGATATCTTTAAATGCGTTTACTAAAAACGTTTTGGGTAAAGAAGGTACGTTTGTTGATTTTGTTGGCAGTATCATAGAATCTGCTAAAAATATCACGGTTGAATATGCTTATAACTGGATTATTAGCCACACGTTTATAAAATCAAGTAACGGAAACGGCAACACTATAATAGGCGACCATTTAAACTACTATCTTGCACAAGGTGTGAATTATAAAAATTTATTGGTGCAACTTTCCGTTGGTGTAGATGATAACGGAAGACCGACTAAAATCGCAGGGTCGTTCGAGGGCTTAATAGAGCAGTCAACTAACCATAGCGAACAGGATTTTGAATTTTCGTTTGCTATTTCAATAAATTATAGAAAGTCTAACGTTGATTTCACCTTGCCAAATATAGAGGGTTAAATTTATAAAAAAAAATTTTAAAAAGGTATTGATTTTGTTAAAATGGCGTGTTATAATTTAACTTGCTAAGAATGTGGCTTTTGCCTCAATATAAAATTCTTAATAAATAAGGAGAAAAAATGAAAAACTTTTTAAGCAAAATTTTACTCGTTGTAATGATGCTTGTTCTTGCTTTGTCAGTTGTTGGCTGTAAGAAGAACAAAGACAAAAATAAGGAGTCAACTAAAGAGCCTACTTCTCAAGTGGAGTCAACTCCAGAAAGTTTACCAGAGGTTGTACCCCCAGTTGACACTCATCCAGTACAACCAGTTGAAGGGGTAGACGTTTCTGTTTTGTTAGACCTCTTCAATCCAGTACTTGGTAACGAATACGCAACTATCGAATTTTCTATGGCTATGGATTTAGCAAGTGGTAATTTCCAAACCAATATGGTTGCAGACGTTGTTGCCCACGTTAAGAATACTGACAAGGGATACGATTTAATTGCTACTGTTGAGATGGAACAATCTGTAGACGAAGAAGGCGAAGAATACGACTATGAAGAAAGTATCACTGTTAAAGTGTTATACGTAGACGGAATGCTCGTATTAGGTCAAGCATACGACGGCGAAGATATGGAATACGTTAAGAGCGAAGTTGGTAACGTAAACGACCTTTTAACTATGGTTAACACTATGATAGCAAGTGATCCGGAAATGAAGGATGCTTATACTCAAGCAATGCCTGCTATTGAAGAACTTTTAGCAGTGCTTGACGAGGCAGATTTAACTAGAGTTACTATTGATAAAACTATCGACGTTAAAGCTATAGCAGAAGAAATTATTGCTTACATATCTGCAAACGAAGAAACTGACCTTTATACTTGGATTTTAAGAGATATTTTAGGTATTAATCCTACTGATACTGCTAAAGTTACTGCTTTAGAAAATGAAATTTTAGCAATCGGTGCAAATGATCCTACTATGGCTCAAGTTCTTGATAGAGTTGTTGCTTTACTTAACAGCAAACTCCCACAAGACGCTCAAATTAACCTTAAAGAAATAATTGATGCTATTCAAGCTGAGATTGGTATTACAACTGCAGAAGTTGTTGAAATGCTTAATCATGAAATGTTCTGTGAAGAGGTTTGGGACGACGAACTTCAAGACGTTGTAGAAGTTTGTCACGAAGAACTTTTCCTTCCAGCTCCAGAAGCAGGCGTAACGATTTATGATTATTTCTACACTCTTATCAACACCATTAAGTTAAATGATTTACTTGGCGAACAATTTGCTTCTTTCCAAGAATTATGCGAATTCTTGAAGGGTGGATTACAAGCAACTACCTTTGGTCAATTATTTGATTCTGTAATGGGCAACATTACTCACCGACACTTCGATTACGAATACGTTGGCGAAGGTAACGGCGATACTATTTGGAATGAATATGGTTATCAATACGTAGGTGCAGGTAACGGTGATTATCTTGAAATGGAAATCGACTATATGGCAGAGTTCAAGGAATTTGTTGCAACCCTTGATATTGAAAAAATAGACGTTGTATTAGGTTATGACCACGACAACTATGGCAGACCTACGGAACTTAACGTTAAAGTAGATTTCGACGTAACTGCTTTTGACGATAGAGCAACTCAAGTTATTGACGTAGAAGTTAAATTTACTTATACTAAACCTGACGTAGAATTCGTTATTTCTGCTGATATCCTTGCTAACGCAGGCGATTTAAGCGAAATGATGGGTGGATCTGCAGAAAAACAACCATACTAAAAATTAAACTATAAACGGCGTGTAGCTTTTAACGGCGACACGCCGTTTTTATTGCTAAAAAAACAAAAGGCATTTAGTAATGATAAAATTTTAAATTTACCTATTGATTTTTTGATAAATTTGTGATACAATACCTACATATACGTAGTTGGAGGAACAAAATGAAGAACGTATTATTAAAATTATTGCTTGTAGTAACGGCAATGGCTATTTCATTGTTTGCAATTAGCTGTACTAATCCAAGCACGAGTGAATCGCTTGAATCTACAAGTGAATCTTTAAGCGAATCTATTGAAGAAAGTGTGGTAAAGCCAGAAGTTCCTATCGTTGGAGCAGGGGAAAATGGAGAGATAAATTTAGGGGAAGCGTTAGACCTTTTGTCGCCTATTTTGAGTAGTGAATACGTTACCATAAACTTTGCTATGGATTCTTCACTTACAACGAATTCTGTTAAGTTTGCATCGCAGGTTAAAGTTGTTGCAAACGTAAAGAGAACTCTAAGTGGCTATGACGTAATTGCTACGTTTACTGAAATGCAAGAAGCCCAAAGCCAAAGCTATCCAGTGGCTAAAATGAATATTTATTACGTTGACGGGCTCGCCGTTTACGGCATGACGGACTATTCGCTTGAAACGCCGGAAATCGATTGGTATAAATTCGAGGCTGGTACGTTTAACGAACTTATAAATACGCTTAACGAAATGATAGCGTCAAATGAAGAGGCTGTGGAAATTTATAAAGACGTAATGAAGGCAGTTGAAAAACTCGAAATTATTTTGAGCGAACAAGACCTTGTAAACGTCAACAGTTCTATGAACTTCAACTTGGCTGAGTACGTGAACCAAGCGTTAGGTTTTATTCTTGCAAATAAAGACGTAGATATGTATTCTTTCTTGCTCAAAAACGTAGCAGGCATTGATGTTGCCAAAGAGGAAGAAGTTGAAGAATTTGAAAGTTTCATTGTAGAATTGTGTACATATAATCCAACGCTCGCAGTAGTATTAGATGAGGCTGTCGAAATGCTTAACGATACGCTTATGGAAGAAGCTAGACAAGAAGCAGAAGCCAATAACGTTGAATTTAATGAGAGTGAAGTGTTCCAACTTGACCTTGAAACGCTATTTAATTTCGTTCAAGAACAAATAGGTGTTTCTACTACGGAAATCATAAGTTTAATCAAAACGGAAATCCCTTCTTTAAGCGACCTTCTTACCGATCCAGAGGAAGGCGAAACTTTATACGACTACTTGTATGCTAGATTGGCTATCATAACTATTGATGATTTAGCAAAGATGATAACAGGGGACGACAATGCAACTGCAGTATCTCTTTTAACAAGCGTTAAACTTGCTCTTAAAGACGTAACTTTAGGTGCTGTAATTAACAATGCTTTAAATAGTGTTTTAAACGGCAACGTTTCTTCTGACGGAGATGCAAGTACCGGTGAGGTTGGAGACGTTGAGGACGTTGATTATCTTGCTATGGTAGAACAGTTAAAGGTTAGTTTGCAATCACTTGTGGTAGGTTATTCTTTCAAGACTGATGCTTATGGTAGACCTACCGAGTTAGGAGGAAGTTCAAGAGTTCAAGTTTCTTATTTGGACGTAGAATCAAATCTTCCAAACACTATGATAACGGCAACTGTAGAAGAGAGTACAAAACTCACTTTGTCTTATGCTAAAATTTATATGGATTTTGAAATACCTCAAGAGGTATTAGATTTAGCTCAAGACGCTAACTAATAAAGGATTTAAAGATAAAAAGCGTAATGGTACTTGCCACTACGCTTTTTTGATGTAAAAATTTTACAAAAAATGAAAAATCTTAGGTAAAAGAATTGTAAAGGTGTGAAAAATGGTTGACTAAGGCTTTTAAAAGTGTTAAAATGTACGAGATAATGGTATAAGTATGCTAAGGGAATATTACGCCCTTTTGAAAAATCCATTATTAAAAACTAGCTTTCTTTAAACGGGTTAGGGTCCGTTTTCAGAATATTCCATTACAATAAGGAGGTAAAAAAATGCCAACTATTAACCAGCTTATCAAGCAGGGAAGAGTTACTGCAAAGGAAAAGAGCAAGTCTCCAATTATGAACAGCTGTCCTCAAAAAAGAGGCGTATGTCTTTCGGTTACTACTACTTCTCCTAAAAAGCCTAACTCAGCTTTACGTAAGATTGCAAGAGTACGTCTTACTAACAAGCAAGAAGGTACTGTGTATATCCCAGGTGAAGGTCACAACCTTCAAGAGCACAGTTCAGTTCTCATTCGTGGCGGCAGAGTAAGAGACTTGCCAGGTGTTAGATATCACATCATCCGTGGCGCACTCGATACTGCTGGCGTTGCTAAGAGAAGACAAGCAAGAAGCAAATACGGCGCTAAGCGTCCTAAATAATTAGAATTGACTTTTTGCAAATTTACAAAGATTCCTACTTATGGCGGAAATTCTGAAACGCCCGAAAAGTAGGCAGTACGACGCTTTGAGCGTCGGAAGGTTCGCTCCCGTGGTGACGGTTTAAGAGCGATAGCTGTACCGGGTTTTAAACCCTATCAAAAAATTTAAAGGAGGACATTAAAATGCCAAGAAGAGGTAACGTTCCTAAAAGAGACGTTTTGCCAGATCCAATTTACGGTAACAAAGTACCTACTAAACTTATTAACCAAGTAATGCTTGACGGTAAAAAGGGTACGGCACAAACCATCGTTTACGATGCATTAGCAAAAGCATCAGAAAAGCTCGGCGCTGAAGCGATGGATATATTCAATCAAGCTATGAACAACGTAATGCCACTTCTCGAGGTTAAAGCGAGAAGAGTAGGTGGTTCTAACTATCAAGTTCCAATCGAAATTAGACCTGAGAGAAGACAAACCCTTGCAATTCGCTGGATTGTAGCAAGTGCAAGAAAGAGAAGCGACAGAGAAATGAGCGGTAAGCTTGCAAGCGAGCTCATGGATGCATACAACAATACCGGCGGCGCTGTTAAGAAGAAGGAAGACACGCATAGAATGGCTGAAGCAAATAAAGCATTTGCTCACTATCGTTGGTAATAGGAGAAGGTTATGCCAAGACAATTTGACTTACAACATACTAGAAATATTGGTATTATGGCGCATATCGACGCCGGTAAGACTACTACTACCGAGAGAATCCTGTTCTACACCGGTAGAAACTACAAGATCGGCGAGACCCACGAGGGTACTGCAACCATGGACTGGATGGAGCAGGAGGCAGAGCGTGGTATTACCATTACCTCTGCTGCGACAACCGCGCAGTGGAACAATCACAGAATCAACATCATCGACACTCCCGGACACGTTGACTTCACCGTTGAGGTTGAACGTTCAC
>JAFVSF010000245.1 GCA_017503885.1 Clostridia bacterium | reverse complement strand
TTGCAGTTGTGAAAAGGTATACGGCGTTTCTACTTGCAGTTGAAACTTCTTCTTCGCAAGCACACGCTGTACAACCACCTTCTCTCTTCAAAACAGAGTTGCCGATATTGTAAACCTTACGGTCTCTGTATTCTTGACTCTTACCATCGTTCCAGTTTTGAATTGGACGGTAGTAACCGGTTATACGGCTGTAAACCTCAGTTTTAGCACCACAATCAGGACAAGTAAATACTTCGCCTGGGATATATCCGTGGTTTTTACATACTGAATACGTTGGAGAAAGTGTGTAGTATGGAAGTTTGTAATTTTCTGCAATCTTTCTAACAAGGTTAGCAGCAGCCTTCCAATCTGGGAGTTTTTCGCCAAGGAAAGCGTGGAATACTGTACCAGAGGTGTAAAGAGTTTGAAGTTCATCTTGAACGTCTAATGCCGTAAAGATATCTTCAGTATAACCTACTGGAAGGTGTGAACTGTTAGTGTAATATGGAGTTCCACCATAAGAAGATGATGCAGTTATAATGTCAGGATATCTCTTAACGTCGTGCTTTGCAAGACGGAAAGAAGTTGACTCTGCAGGAGTTGCCTCTAAGTTATAAAGGTCGCCATACATCTCTTGGTAATCAGATAGTCTTTCTCTCATATGATTTAATACGTCTTTAGTAAATTTTTGAGCCTTTTCATCAGTAAGGTCTGCTTTTACCCAGTTTGCGTTAAGACATGCTTCGTTCATACCAACTAAACCGATTGTTGAGAAGTGGTTGTTGAAAGTGCCAAGATATCTCTTTGTATATGGATAAAGACCTTCTTCTAAAAGTTTAGTAATAACTGTTCTCTTAACTTTAAGTGAACGAGCTGAAATGTCCATAAGTCTATCAAGTTTTGCATAGAATTCAGCCTCGTCTTTAGCAAGGTATGCAATTCTTGGCATATTGATAGTAACAACGCCTACAGAACCCGTGCTTTCTCCACTACCGAAGAAACCACCTGACTTTTTACGAAGTTCACGAAGGTCAAGACGAAGTCTACAACACATACTTCTTACGTCGCTTGGTTCCATATCACTGTTGATATAGTTAGAGAAATATGGAGTGCCGTATTTAGAAGTCATTTCAAATAACAACTTGTTGTTTTCGGTTTCGCTCCAGTCAAAGTTGCTAGTAATTGAATAGGTAGGAATTGGATATTGGAATCCTCTGCCGTTTGCGTCACCTTCAATCATGATTTCGATAAACGCCTTGTTTACCATATCCATTTCTTTTTGACAATCTTTATACTTAAAGTCTAATTCCTTACCACCAACGATACAGTTAAGTTCTGCTAAGTCGTGTGGAACAACCCAGTCTAAAGTAATGTTAGAAAACGGTGCTTGAGTACCCCAACGGCTTGGAGTGTTTACGCCGTAAATGAAAGACTCAATACACTTTTTAACTTGGCTATATGAAAGGTTGTCTACCTTTACAAATGGAGCAAGATACGTGTCGAAAGAAGAGAATGCTTGTGCGCCTGCCCATTCGTTTTGCATTATGCCAAGGAAGTTAACCATTTGGTTACAAAGAGTTGCCAAGTGGCTTGCAGGAGAAGACGTAATCTTACCCGTTACACCACCAAGACCTTCTTGGATAAGTTGCTTGAGTGACCAACCTGCACAGTAACCTGTGAGCATAGAAAGGTCGTGAATATGAATATCTGCATTTTTATGAGCGTTTGCAATTTCATCATCATAAACTTCAGAAAGCCAATAGTTAGCAGTAATAGCACCAGAGTTTGAAAGAATAAGACCACCAACCGAATAAGTTACGGTAGAGTTTTCTTTAACTCTCCAGTCGTTGATTTTAAGATAGTTGTCAACGATTTCTTTATAGTCAAGAACTGTGCTAGATAAATTTCTTATCTTCTCTCTTTGTCTACGATAAATAATATAAGCCTTTGCAACGTCGTCGTAACCTGCTTTTATAAGAACAGATTCTACGCTGTCTTGAATGTTTTCTACCGTAATATTTCCATTTTCAATCTTAGGCTCGAAATCTGAAGTTACCTTTAAAACTAAGAAATCGATAATATCCTTATGATACTGTTTTTCACACGCTTCAAATGCCTGTGTAATTGCTACGCTGATTTTAGAAAGGTCAAAATCAACTATTTTACCATCACGTTTTACAACTCTA
>JAFVSF010000244.1 GCA_017503885.1 Clostridia bacterium | reverse complement strand
TTCTCTGATAACGTTAACCTTGATTTGACCCGGATATTCAAGCTCGCTTTCAATTTTCTTTGCAATATCCTTTGCAAGGAACAATGCCTGACTGTCGTCAATTTGCTCAGGCTTAACAACAACTCTGACCTCTCTGCCTGCTTGAATAGCAAAAGCCTTTTCAACACCTGCAAAGCCTGAAGAAATGTTTTCAAGCTGTTCAAGACGCTTAATATAGTTAGTATCCGTTTCACGTCTTGCGCCCGGTCTTGCACCCGAAATAGCATCAGCAGCCTGGACAAGCACTGCCTCAATGCATTTTGGCTCTACGTCACCGTGGTGAGCCTGTATACAGTTAACGACGTTCTTGCTCTCTTTATACTTTTTAGCAAGGTCAACACCTATTTGAATATGAGTACCTTCAATTTCAAAGTCAACTGCCTTACCAATATCGTGTAAAAGACCACCACGTTTTGCAAGGTTTACGTCAACGCCGAGTTCGGCAGCCATAAGACCTGCTAAATGTGCAACCTCTAAAGAGTGTTGTAATACGTTTTGACCATAACTTGTTCTAAACTTAAGTCTACCTAAAAGTTTAATAAGTTCTGGGTGAATACCGAAAAGACCAACTTCAAACATAGCTGACTCGCCGGCTTCCTTTATTTGAACGTCAAGTTCTTTCTTAACTTTCTCAACGGTTTCTTCAATTCTTGCTGGGTGGATTCTTCCGTCTGCAATAAGTTTTTCAAGCGAAAGTCTTGCAACTTCTCTTCTTACAGGGTCAAATCCAGAAAGAATAACTACTTCAGGCGTATCGTCGATAATAAGTTCGATACCAGTAGCATTTTCCAAAGTTCTAATATTTCTTCCTTCTCTACCGATTATTCTCGCTTTCATATCGTCGTTTGGAAGTGGAACAACAGATACGGTTATTTCAGATGCGTGTTCGGTACAACATTTTTGAATAGCAAGGCTGATAATATCTTTAGCCTTTTTGTTTGCCTCGTCTTTAGCCTCTTGCTCAAGATTACGAACTTGAACTGCTACGTCGTGGCGAGCCTCTTCTACAATAGAATCTGTAAGTTGCTTTTTAGCCTCTTCCTTTGTAAGCCCTGAAATTTCTTCAAGTTTTGCAATAACGCTTTCGTATTCTTTATCAATCTTCTCTTGTTTGTCGTTAAGAGATTGCATTCTTCTGTCAAGCTCTTTCTTTTGTTGGTCAAGCTCTTCAGATTTTTTAAGGTTATTACTTTCTTTCTTTGTTAAAATTTCATCTCTTTGATCAAGCCTTTGCTCAATCTTTTGCAACTCGTTACGCTTTTCTTTAGTTTCTCTTTCAAAGTCGTGACGAAGTTTAATTTCCTGCTCTTTAGCCTCAAGTGCAGCCTCTTTTTTAAGAGCCTTACACTCTTGCTCGGCGTCCTCTCTCATTTTGGTAATAACGTCTTGCACCGAGCCGATTTTTGCAGCTCTGATTTTATCGAAAAATACTTTTGCAACAATAAAACCTAAAACAATACCAACCACCGCACATACGATAGGAAGTACAACTTCCATTACGATGTTTGATGCTAAAAGCAGGGAGTTTAAATATGCGTTCATTGGCGCACCTCCCGAAAATTTAATAATTGTAAAATCTAAAAAAGAATTTCTTCTTGGATTAGCATTATACACTTATATTTTATATTATTATTTATAATAAGTCAATATAATTTCAAAAAAAATAGGGCATTAACCAAAGTTTTTTTGATTAACACCCTAAATTAATTATCAAATCAACTCTAACACGCTGTCTACAGTAAAACCAACCTCTTTCAGTTGCTCGTCAACAGTTGCGTGAGATATAAATTTATCAGGAAAAGCTTTGCATATAACGTCGCACTTAATACCCTCTTTAGAAACGTATTCAAGCACTGAACTACCAAAACCACCCTCTAGCACGTTCTCTTCTAAAACTATTATCTTTTTACCAGCAAAAGTGTCAAGAATCGACTTATATAAAGGCTTTATACTTCTTGCATTAATAACGCAAAGGCTTTTTTGTGCCTTTTCTTTAACTTCATAGGCAAGCCTTAACATTCGCGGACCAACTGCCAAAATAACTGTGTCGCCTTCGCCGTCCACTTCCCATAAACTTTCACTTATAGGAATATGTTTTTCAAATACCGGGTTATTTCCGTTAGGATACCTAATTGCACACGGCTCGTTTAATTTTAAACAATGGTTTAAAACGTCTTCAAGCTCGACAACGTCTTTTACTGCAAAAACGTTCATATTAGGCATTGACCTAAGATATGAAATATCAAATAGGCCTTGATGCGTTGCACCGTCAGCACCTACAGCCCCTGCTCTATCGATCATAAAAATTACTGGAAGATTCTGCAAACATACGTCGTGCATAATTTGGTCGTACGACCTTTGCAAAAACGTTGAATACATACAAACTATAGGTTTTAATCCACCTATTGCTTGACCTGCTGAAAATGTTACTGCATGCTCTTCTGCAATACCTACGTCGAAAAATCTATTTGGGTATTTTACTGCAAACTCAGAAAGACCAGTTCCATCTTTCATACCAGCACATATTGCAGTAATTCGTTCGTCTTTTTGTGCAAATTTATCTAAAATTTGACTTATAGAAGAAGAAAAAGTACTATTACCACTCTTTAAGTGCGAACCTACGCCGTGGTAATACGAAGGGTTATTCTCTGCCTCAGCAACGCCCTTACCTTTAATTGTTTTTACGTGCAAAATAACTGCTTTATCAGCATTTTTCACGTGCCTTAAAATATTGACCAATTCTTTTATGTTATGACCGTCGAAAATACCAACGTACTTAAAACCAAGAGCCTCTGAAGCAGTGGTATGATTAAGTCCAACTTTTATAAACGTTTTAAATCTTTTAAGAGCACGGCCAATAAAATTTTTACCAACAGTTCTATTAGCAAATCTCATAAATTTGCCGTACGTCCTTTTCGTTGTGCAAAGCGAAATAAACTTGTACAACCCGTTGTTATTTTTTGATATAGACATACCATTATCATTAAGTATGGTAATCATTTTAGTTGGCTTTTTATCTGTAGAACTAAGGGCTTCTAGGTTTACGCCGTTAAAAAACGAGGCATCTCCAACAAAGTTTATAACGTAATAATCTTGTCCAATTAAATCTCTTGCAGAACAGTACCCCAAACCTGCCGATATTGAATTCCCTGCGTGTCCTGCCACAAAAGCATCGTACTCGCTTTCATTAGGGTTTGGAAAACCACTTAACCCATCTTTTTTCCTTATCGTATCAAAGTTTTCGTTTCTGCCACATAAAATTTTATGTGCATAACTTTGATGTCCAACGTCAAACAACAATTTATCTTTAGAAAAATCAAAGACGTAATGAAGTGCTACTATAGCGTCAACTGCTCCTAAATTGGATGACAAATGACCGCCGTTTTTATCAACGACGGAAATTATACGTTGCCTAATTTCTTCTGCTAGTATAGGCAACTCCTCTATTGTCAGTTTTTTTACGTCTGCAGGCGACTTTATTTTGTCTAGTAGTTTCATTGTTCCTCTTATTGTTTAGAATATATGTCAACCAATTTAAGTATTACTTCAACCATTTTTTCGAGAGCAAATGAAGGTATAAACTCTCTTCTTCCATGGAAATTATATCCACCCGTAGAAAGATTTGGACAAGGTAAACCCTCGTAAGAAAGTCTTGCTCCGTCCGTACCTCCTCTAATTGGTATAATAATAGGCTCTACACCTACGCTCTTCATTGCTTGCTTTGCATTGTCTATTAAATGGAAATTATCTTTGATAATTTCAGACATATTGAAATAACTATCTTTTATCTCTGTAATGAAAGTGTTTGCACCGTGCTTTTTGTTTAGAAATTCAACGGCATTAACCACGTATTCTTTCATCGCTTCAAACTTTTCTTTGTCGTGATTACGTATTATATATTTACAACTAAGGTTTTCAATACCACCACTTATATCGTCAGCCATATAAAAACCTTCGTAGCCTTCAGTTGAATTTGGACGCATAGTTTCAGGGAGCATTGCGTGGAATTCACAAAACAAATCAACTGCATTTTTCATAACGTTTTTTGCACTGCCTGGGTGAATACTAACACCGTTTACAGTTAACGCAAGCGACGCTGCATTAAAGTTTTCGTATTCAATCTCGCCCAATGCACCACCGTCTATCGTATAGCCAAAATCAGCACCAAAGTCTTTAAGATTAAACTTGTCCGTACCTCTACCAATCTCTTCATCTGGAGTAAAGGCAATAAACACGTCGCCGTGCTTAATTTGTGGGTTTTTAACAAGAACTTCTACTGCCGTCATAATCTCGGCAACGCCAGCCTTATCATCTGCACCCAACAAAGTGTTACCATCGGTAACGATAAGTTCTTTACCAACGTACTTTTTAAGGTCTGGTGTGTCTATTTCGGTTATTTTAAGTCCGTTTGCAAGCAAAACGTCACCACCCTTATAATCTACGAGGGTTGGATTTACGTCTTTACCACTTACAGCAGGTGAGGTGTCAACGTGAGCGATAAAACAAACTTTACTTCTTTCACCCACGTTAGATGGAATTTTAGCATAAACGTATCCGTTTTCATCAATTTTTGAATCGATACCCATGCTTAAAAGCTCGCTGTGCAAATCTTTTAACAAAACGAGCTGTTTAGCCGTACTTGGGCAGGTTTCACTGCCCTCGTCGGAAGTTGTATCATATTTTACGTAACGTAAAAATCTTTCTTTTGCAGTCATAATTATTTAATAAATGCCTTAAATGCCTCGTAAGTGCTAAAAAGGTCAGCCTTAGAGATAAGTTCAAATGGAGCGTGCATTGAAATTACTGGAACACCGATATCAATTACGTCGATATTAAGTTTTGCAATAAATTTTGCAACCGTTCCACCACCACCTGCATCTACTCTACCAAGTTCTGCAGTTTGCCAGAATACGTTATTCTCATCAAAGAGTTTTCTTACAAAGCCAACGAATTCTGCATTAGCATCGCTTGAACCACTCTTACCACCAGAACCTGTAAATTTACAAATTGCAGCACCACAAGAAAGCATACTAGAGTTTCTTCTCTCGTAAACGCTTGCAAAGTTAGGATCGTAGCAAGCAGTAACGTCAGCTGATAAGCACTTACTATTTCTTCTAACAACAGCAGAAGACTTGCCAAAAGCAGATGCAATTTCGTTTATGATATCTTCGTAAACGCCACATTGCATACCAGTGTTGCCCTCGCTACCGATTTCTTCTTTATCGGCAAGAACAACGATTGAGGTCTTTTCTTCGCCTTGATCTTCACAAATAGCAGTAATTGCAGGATATGAACAAACTCTATCGTCGTGACCGTAAGCACCGATCAACGCTCTATCAAGACCAACGTCACGTGACTTAAATGCAGGAACAAGTGAAAGTTCTGCACTTAAGAAATCTGCCTCTTGCATACCGTATTTTTCGTTTAATTTTGAAAGTACGCTCAATTTAATCTTATCTTTAACGTCTTTATCTTTAAATGGGAAACCTCCAACTAAAACGTTAAGAGTTTCTCCGTCGATTGCAGTTGCTAAAGGTTTAGTAACTTGTTCTCTTGCAAGGTGTGGAAGAAGGTCGTTTATGTAGAATACTGGATCTCCGTCATCTTCACCGATACAAACGTCTACAACGTCGCCACTTGCAAGAACAACTACTCCGTGAAGTGCAAGAGGAATTGCTGTCCATTGATATTTTTTAATACCACCATAGTAATGGGTTTTTAAAAACGCCATACCACTATCTTCATAAAGAGGATTTTGCTTTACGTCAAGTCTTGGAGCATCTACGTGTGATGCAAGAATTCTAATACCATGCTTTGCTATATCTTCTTTACCGATTTTAAATAAAACAAGACTCTTGCCTCTATTGTTATAATATTTTTTATCGCCTACGCTGATTTTGTCGCCAAATTGATACTCTGTAAAGCCCATTTTTTCAGCATATTTAATAGATGCAGTTACAGCCTCTCTTTCAGTTTTAGAGTCGTCGATATATTTCATATATCCAACAGCATAATCGTACGCCTCTTTAATTTTCGCTTCATCTGCCTCTTCAAAAAAATTCTTTTTCTTATATGCTAATTTTTCTTCTAAAGTTGCTCCTAATGATTTTTCTTTATCGTTAGCCATTTTTCTAACTCCTTTTAAAAATTTATTATTATTAATAATACCATAAATATTATATAATTACAAGCATTTTTAAAATTTTTAATTCAACATTTTAAAGGAAAACGTTTGACAAACGTCAATTTATTGTATAAAATATGTTAGCAACGTGTCAAACGGATAAATTGCGTCATGCAACGCCATTAAGATGGAAGAATATTAAACGGCCCTCAGCCGAGCGTAGCGAACGCCACGAGCGAAAGCGAGTATAACGGACGTTTACTTTTTCATTTTACTGACAAGACATTACTTTAAATCAATCAAAATTATGATTATCAAATACGGAGATGTATCGAAGTGGTCATAACGGACATGACTCGAAATCATGATGCCCCTTGAGGGACGTGGGTTCGAATCCCACCGTCTCTGCCAATATAAAAAAGCAACCCTCGTGGTTGCTTTTTTTATTGAATGAGAACTAAGGATTTGAACAAAATTTGGCACAAATTTTGGTCGCATTCCGTTAGGAATCTTGCCGAGGGACTCCCATTTGGGGACACGGCAATACCCCACCGTCTCCGCCACGAAAAGCCTTTCCC
>JAFVSF010000243.1 GCA_017503885.1 Clostridia bacterium | reverse complement strand
TAATCCAAAAGGGTTTCTTGCTTTATTACTAATTTTTGTAATTTCCTCTTTTTCAGATACTTCAGCTTATTTAGTAGGTATGACTTATAGTAAAATTAGAGGTGGCAAGGCAAAAAAAATGTGCCCTAAACTTTCTCCAAATAAAACCTGGGCAGGTGGTATTGGTGGAATTGTAGGCGGAGTTTTAGGGGCTATTCTCGTTTATTTTATTTTCAAAAATTTAGCAGATACGGTTTTATTTTTCTCTCCTTTGTTGCATTTCGTTATAGTAGGCGTTTTAGGAAGTATAAGTACTGAAATCGGTGACCTTTTAGAAAGTTTTATTAAACGCAAAGTTGGAATTAAGGATATGGGCAAAATTATGCCCGGTCATGGTGGAATAATGGACAGAATAGATGGTATTAGTCTAACGTCCGTCGTTGTATTTTTTGCATTTTTATTTGTATAAAGGTTTTTTAATTCTCTATTAAGGGGGTTATTTATGAAAAAAATAGCGCTGGTAGGTAGCACCGGTTCTATAGGTAGGCAGGTATTAAACGTCGTTAGAAGACACTCTGATAAATTTCAAATCGTCTCTCTTGCGGCAGGCGGTAATACTAAATTACTTGCCGAACAAATCAAGGAATTTAATCCGCTTGTGGCAACAAGTGCCTTCAAAGCGGATATTTCAATTTTAAATAGCGTAGAATATTATTATGGCGATACTGCTTTTACAAACGCAATAATATCCGAGGCGGATATTGTTGTAATTGCACTCGTAGGCTTTAAGGGAATTATTGCCGTACTCGACGCAATTAAAAAGGGTAAAAATATTGCTCTTGCAAATAAAGAGAGCCTTGTAGTTGGCGGTGAACTTGTAACTAGTGAAGCAAAAAAAGCAGGGGTTAGTATAGTTCCTATTGATAGCGAACACTCAGCCCTTTGGCAAGCACTTTCCTTTGATATGAATAAGCCGTTTAAGAAACTTATTCTAACGGCAAGCGGTGGTGCTTTTAGAGATTTTAATAAAGAACAGTTAAAAACGGTCAAAGCCTCTGACGCATTAAAACATCCAAATTGGAATATGGGTAACAAAATAACCATTGATTGTGCTACCCTTGTGAATAAAGGTTTTGAGGTTTGTGAAGCAAAATGGCTTTATAATACAACTTTCGACAAAATAGACGTTATTATACATAGAGAAAGTATTATACACTCTATGGTAGAGTATGAAGATGGTTCTGTTATTTCTCAAATGAGTTTGCCAAATATGGAGATACCTATTCAACTTGCGCTAACTTATCCTGAAAGGTTAAAAACAAATATTGAAGCGCCTAATTTTGCTACTCTGAAAAAACTTTCCTTTGAAGAGCCGGATTACGAGAAATTTCCTTGTTTGAAATTAGTTATAGACGCTGGCGTAAAAGGTGGAGCGTATCCTGCGGTAATTAACGGCGCAAACGAAGTTGCGGTAGAGTATTTCTTAAAAGGGCTAATATCCTTTAACGATATTTATTCTTCCCTTTATGAGTCGGTTAGTTCGTTTAAGGGAGG
>JAFVSF010000242.1 GCA_017503885.1 Clostridia bacterium | reverse complement strand
TTATAGCACCAAAAAACAATGCTTATAGCACCAAAAAACAATGCTTATAGCACCAAAAAACAATGCTTATAGCACCTTTATTATTTTATTTGGTGCTATATTGTGGTATAATAAAAGCATGAAGAAATTCCAGTCAAAGAATTTTTCTTCATGCTTAGCTAAACCACTCATAAAAGGAGTAGTTCTCATGGAAATTATAACAAAAAAATACCCTTATAACAATTACCAAGACAATGAAAGGACAGTGTGTTCTTTGAAAGAAATTGAGAAACGAAAAATTGTCGAACATAACGACCTGATTACAAGCGTTGCTAAAATGGATAAAACGCCCTTAAAGATTTTTGAATTAGCCGTGTCTTGTATTGATACGGAAAATCTACCCAAAGACAATATCATTTATTTATCAAAAGCTGAACTCTTTACTTTTTTTAAAGTAGACGATAATGGGAAACATACCCGTTTTAAAGAAGCCATTTCAAAAATGCAAGAACAAGCATTTTTTGAAGTCCGAGAAGAAGCAGGCAAGGGCTTTAAATTCAGACGGATACTACCCATTCCAACAGTTGAATGGACTGACTATGACGATAAGGTCATGATACGGTTTAATCAAGATATTATGCCTTATCTAATTGAGTTAAAGCAGAATTTCACGCAATATGCCCTATCTGACCTTATAGATTTAAACAGTAAGTATAGCATTATTCTTTATAAATGGTTGTCGATGAGTTACAACCAATATGAGCATTACAGTGCCAAAGGCGGACGGAGAGCGGAGCAAGTGGAAGCCTACCGCAATCCCTCCATTTCAATGCAAGAATTACGAACTATAACTGATACGACAACAAAATACGAACGTTTCACTAAATTTGAAACAAGAGTTCTAAGAGAACCGTTAGAAGAAATCAACACTCATACACATTTTAACGTGACCTATGAGAAAGTCAAAAAAGGGCGTTCGATTGATTCTATTGTCTTTCATATCACGAAGAAACCAGTTGCTAAAAATGAATATTATAAGCAAGAAGAACAAGACCCAGTTTATCTTGAAAACAAAGCAGACCGAGAAGCTAAACAAAAAATGCTTTTCGCAGAAGCTATGCAAAGTCCTTACACCAAGTTATTAGGCGAAAAATGGCTAATTAATGTTGCTGATATGCAAGATATAAGTACCATGACAGGACTTGCAGAAAAAGTTTACCCACTATACGATGAACTCAAAGAAGCAAGGGGATTAAAAGGGGTAGAAACACATCTATCATACGTTGCAAGTAAGCAAGAGGGCTATTCTAAACGAAACGTGGTTAAGTACCTTAAAACAGCCATTGAGGGTTATTTACCAACCGTTGCTTTACAAGACCTCGAACAACCTGAACGAGCCAATTATAAAAAGCCAAGAAGTTTAGAAGAAGTGGCAAAGGACTTTTTACCAGACTATCAGAACGAAACTAGCGAAGCGGAAAAAGAAGAATTGAGACGATTGAAAGCAGAAATTGATAAAAAGTTACGTGGCGAGGGCTTAGACCATGAGTGAGAATTTAAAAACTATTAAGGAGCTTGCGGACGAGCTAGGACTAGCTAAACAGACCGTTCAATACCATTTAAAGTTTTTGCCGACCGAAAATCGACAAAAAAACAATAGTGGTTCAATCGTCCTAAACCTTGAAGAACAAAAGTTTATCAAAAAAAGACTAACAAAAATAAAAAAAGTTCAACCGACCGAAAATCGACAAAAAACCGACCGAAAATCGACAAAAAGAAATGAAGAATTAAGCGTTAATAGTCTTTTGTTAGAACAAATTAAAGACTTGAAAAATAATAGAGATAAGCAATTA
>JAFVSF010000241.1 GCA_017503885.1 Clostridia bacterium | reverse complement strand
GTAACGATAACAACTGTCTTTTTATATTCTTTTTTTAATTGTTTTAAGGTAGAATATATTTTGTTTTTAAGTCCTACGTCAAGAGAATTAGTTGGCTCGTCCATTACAAGCAGAGTTGACTTGAATATAATCGCTCTTATAATTGCAACCCTTCTTGCCATACCCCCAGACAAACTCTTTGGGTAAAGTTTAGCACATTCCGTCATTTCAACCATCTCTAACGCCGATAAAACGTCTGCGTTTTTGTTTACAAGTTTTAAATTTTGTTCAACAGTTAGATTTGGCACTAAATAATCCTTTTGAAAAACCATAGAAACAGAGTCGTCTACCCCTTCAATTTGACCGTCGTATTCGGTTAATTTAGCCAAAACGTTTAAAAGCGTAGTCTTACCACATCCACTTTTGCCAAGTATTACAAGTACCTTATCTTTTTCAATGTCAAGGTTAAAGTTTTCGTAAACGACTTTTTCCCCATAGCGTTTGTTTAAATTCCTAATTTTAATCATTGCCATTTACCCACCTTTTTAGAAACAAATCTAAACGTAGACTCAACGATTAAACCAATCGCAACTGAAACGACCACTACGGCAATCATACTTGCAATATCAAAATACGCCTTTGACGTGTTTAACAAGTAACCTAATGAGTTTGCCGTTGAAACTATCACCTCTGCTGCCACCATCAACTTTAAATTTAAAGCAATTCCTCCACCTATCGCAAGCAAGGTAGATGGCAAGATTTGAGGAAAATACACTTTTAAAAGCATCTCGTGCGTAGGCACTTTATAAAGTTTTAAACCTTTAATAAGTTCGTCATCTACAGTAAAAAACGCATCTCGCATACTACTATACGTAGTAGGCAATACAACTAAAGTAGTAACAATTATAGCAGATTTAGCAGAAGAATCCGTCCAAATGTACAGCAATAATATAATTGCTATGGTAGGCAACGACCTAATTATGCTTATTACGGGAACAATCATTACTTCAGCCTTCTTGCTTATTCTAGACAAAAAAGCAAGAACAGTTGCCATTACGAACGATACCCCAAAAGCTATTAGCGTTCGACTAAGTGTTCCCCAAAGAGATTTATAAAATTCCTGTTGTTTTAAAATCTCAACTAACGCTTTAAAAGTCACTCCAACGTCAGTTAAAATAAATTCATTATTTATTTTTTTAGCCTCAATTTGCCAAACCAATAAAATACAAACAATAGGAATAGTCGTAAGTATTAAATTTAGAATTCTATTATTTTTTTCTTTCATTTACCTTTTTAAGCAAAAAAATCGTCTGCCGTTGCTTTTGCAGAATTGCTATTTACGGCAATAATTTTGTTTATATAATCCTTTACTTGTTGTTTTGCATCAGCAGAAGACTGATAGTAGATTTTACAGTTATCAATAACCGTAGCACTAAGTACGCCTGCATTTAAACTTGGCGTTACTCCGTCTGGTAAAACACTGTTTATAGCATTAACAGCGTCGGCTGGATTTGTCTTAATCCAAGTTAAGTTTGCTTCAAAATACTCTGCAAGACCATCTATTTGAGCCTTATACTTATCGTAAACGCTCTTTTTAACCATTAAAACTGCTTGAGGATAAGCTTTAGTTTCATCATCATAAAGTTCTTGCACGTCAAGTCTAAACCAAGTTTTTTCTGGAGCAACTTTAGTAGTAAGATTAGTTGCTGCTGGTTCTGGAAGAAGACCAATAGAAATTTTACCTTGCTTTAAAAGTGGAAGCATATCTGGAGCTTGTGCAAAATAACGAATAGTTATTTTACCTTCAGTTGCGGTATCTCCAGCAACAACGTCGCCTAAAAGACCGTTATCGTTTAAAATTGCTTTAAAAGTAAGGTCTGGAACAAGCCCTTGACCGATAACGCCAACCACCTTTCCTTTAAGACTTTGTAAGGTTACCTCTTCACTACTTAATAAATACAAATTGCCGTGAGTTACTACGCCTGCCATAACGTATGGGTCTTGAGCATTTGCCTTATACATCTTACTTGCAGCGTTGACAGGCATTACGATAAAATCGCCTTTGCCTTGTGCCATAATTGGACCTATTTCGCTTGCTGATACAACGTTATAATCAATAGTTGCATTCATGCCAAACGTTTGGTTATCTTTTATAAATTTTGCAATAGAAAGAGCAGGTGCTCCGTCTGGTGCATAAAAAGAAAGATTTTCTTTTATAGTAGATTCAACTTCGCTACTTGGAGAAGGGTTGCACGCTATAAAAGCAAAGCAAGTAATTAAACTGAGTAAAAGTGCTAATAATTTTTTCATAAATTCTCCTTATACTTCAACGTTTGTCACCGCAGATTTTACGGTTACGTTTTCTATTCTGCCGAGTTTGCCCGTCATTGCTGAAATAATTTCCGTCGTAGCCTTTACTATTATACTGATAACGTACACGTCCTTTTCCTTGTATGGAACACCCATACGCCCAACAATATAATCACCAAAAGAAGACAATATTTCATTTACTTTAGAAGAAGCACATCTGCCACATTCTATTACTATTCCTATAACTGCTATTCTCATAACTACTCCTATCTTTTAAACTAAAAACGCATACCCTTACAAAGAGTATGCGCAAAAATAGACTAATTTTTAGATAAAGCTATTTTAAGAATAAAATCCCCAAAACAGGTTTATTTGTTTTATATGCGCTTCCTCTCCGAACAAATCATCGATTCAGTAATTTTATTTTAATAAAATTTCCTCATTTTGTCAAGTATAATTATTTATTTCGTTTGCAGTTATAAAAAAAATGGTGTATAATGTATATGTAATAAAACTTTCGGAGGACATTATGCCAATAGTTAATTCCAAAAAAATGTTTGAAATGGCTTATAAGGGCGGTTATGCAATAGGCGCTTTCAACGTAAACAACATGGAAACAATTCAAGGTATCGTAAACGCAGGCGTTAAGCAAAACGCTCCACTTATTCTTCAAGTATCTTCTGGTGCTAGAAAATACGCTAACCCACTTTACCTTAAACACCTTGTTCAAGCTGCTGAAGAAGACACTGGTCTTCCTATCGTATTACACCTTGACCACGGTGACAGTTTTGAACTTTGCAAGAGCTGTATTGACGGTGGCTTCACTTCTGTTATGATTGACGCTTCTAAATACGACCTTGCTAAAAATATGGAAATCACTCGTGAAGTTGTTAAATACGCACACGACAGAAACGTTACCGTAGAAGCTGAACTCGGTAAACTTGCAGGTATCGAAGATGACGTAAACGTTGATAGCGAAGATGCTATGTTTACTGACCCTGATGAAGTTTATGAATTCGCTACTAAAACTGGTATCGATTCACTCGCTATCGCTATCGGTACTTCTCACGGTGCATACAAATTTAAGCCTGGTCAAAAGCCACAACTTAGATTTGATATCTTAGAAGAAGTTGGCAAACGTCTTCCTGGTTTCCCAATCGTTTTACACGGTGCATCTTCAGTTCCACAAGAATTCGTAAGACTCGTTAACCAATACGGTGGCAAAATGCCAGACGCTATCGGTATTCCAGAAGAAATGCTCCGTCAAGCAGCAACTATGGCTGTATGTAAAATCAACATTGACTCTGACCTTAGAATGGCTTGTACTTCTGCTGTTAGAAAGCACTTTGTTGAGCATCCAGACCACTTCGACCCAAGACAATATCTTGGCGACGCTAGAGCAAGCGTACAACAAATCGTTGAACACAAACTCGTTAACGTTTTAGGTTGTGCTGGCAAGGCTGACGAATGCAGATAATCTAATCATTATATAATAAATATACGCCGTTGCGAAATTTCGCAACGGCGTTTTTATTTAGACTCTATTAAAATAAAAGACTAACCCTTATATACAATAAAGGATTAGATGCAAGCTAGCCAAGGCTCGCAATTCTTTTACGGATGGGATAGACCTTGTTGGTCAGCAACGTGACGTTGCATCCGTATTTCTCCTACCCTTGTCAAGTGTGGTTTAAAGGGTTAGATACGAGCAAAAGAAGGCTCGCTTTGTAACACAAGACACAATAGACCTCTTTGGTCATTGGGGTTTGGGGGACAAAGCAGTAACGCACTTTTGCGAAGTATATAAGCCTTTATTTACTTAAAAATTCTATTCCCTTTAACAGTATTTCTCCAAGCAGTTCGTCTTTTAACGAATAGTAAACGATTTTACCACTTCTATAACAATTTACTGCACCTAAATTGCGTAATAGCCTTAGTTGGTGCGAAACTGTTGTTTGGTTTATTTTTAAAACCGAAGATATATCGCTAACGCACATATCCGTGATTGTTAATGAAGACAAAATTCTAAGCCTTGTCTTATCTGCAAAAATAGAAAATATACCTGTAAGTTCATCAAGGAGTTCGCCGTCTGGAACGTAGTTTTCTACCATTGCTCCTGTCTTATCATTTAATTTTAAATACGCATTACTCATAATTATATTTTAAATTTTTGCTCTAGTTTTGTCAATTTTGCATAATAGAAGATTTTGTCGCATAAAGTATTTTAAGATTAGGTTTTGTAACCTTTTGGAGATTTTATGTTTAACGACAATATTGTTTTATTAGGTATTTTATTTTTGCTCTACTCTAGTGGTTCAATTTCCCTCACTCAACTTCTTTTATTACTTGCCTTAGATACAACTACTAACTGCTGGTGCAACTGCAACCAAAGCACACAAACTATATAAGAGTAAAAGCAGATTTTTTCTGCTTTTATTTTTTTTTGAAAAATTTTTATAAAAATACGAACATTTGTTTGACATTTGCTTCTTACCGTAGTATAATAAAGAAAACGAACATTTGTTCGTGTTTGTGTAAAAGTTGATATTTTGCAGTATTTATCTGCGATTTTTGAAATCACAAAGGCTAACACAAGACTTAGTTGATATTGGAGCGTTAAAAATGCTTGATTACGAAAGATTGAAAATTTTAACAGAAAGTGCTAAATACGACGTGTCTTGTTCTTCGTCTGGCTCGTCTAGGCGTAACGTACGAGGTGGAATTGGCAACGCCGATATTGCCGGCATTTGTCACTCTTTTACCGAAGACGGAAGATGTATTTCTCTGCTTAAAATACTGCTAACTAATAAATGTTCTTACGACTGCCAATACTGTGTAAACCGTCGCAGTAACGACGTTCCTAGGGCTGAGGCTACCCCCGAAGAAATATGTGAACTTGTCATAAATTTTTATAGACGGAATATGATAGAAGGGTTATTTCTTTCCTCTGCCGTTGACCAAAATCCCGACACTACAATGGAAAAACTTTTAGAAACGGTAATTCGCCTTAGAAAGCTTCATCACTTTAATGGATATATTCATTTGAAAGGCATACCATCTGCCGACCAAAAACTTATAATGCGAGCAGGCGAATACGTTGATAGAATGAGTTTTAACATAGAGTTGCCGTCCGAGAAAAGTCTTAAACTTTTAGCACCACAAAAAAGTAAAACTGGTATTCTCTCCCCCATGGGCTATATGGCAAATGAGAAAAGACAAGCCCTATCAGTAAAATACAATAAATTTCTCCCTGCTGGACAAACTACCCAAATGATAGTAGGCGCATCACCTGAATCCGATGGGCAAATTGTAAGGCTGACACAAGGGCTATATAAAAAATACTCGCTTAAGAGGGTTTATTTTTCCTCCTACGTGCCAACAAACGAAACCAATTCTATGCTACCAACAACCCCTGTAGGACTTCTTAGAGAGCATAGACTATACCAAGCCGATTGGCTACTTAGGTTTTACGGATTTACTGCAGAAGAGATTTTAAACGAAAACGAAAATTTACCCGAGGGCTACGACCCGAAGTGTCATTGGGCTCCTAAACATCCTGAATTCTTTCCTGTAGAAATCAATACTGCTCCACCTGAAGTTTTGGTTAGAGTGCCCGGAATCGGCTTTAAAGGAGCATATAAAATAGTAAATGCAAGGCGTTATGCAAAACTAGATTTTAACGACCTAGCAAGAATGCGAATAGTTTTAAAAAGAGCAATAAATTTTATAACGTGCAAGGGCAAATTTTTTGGAACACAAAACCAACTTGCAGTGAAAAACACCCTGCTTCTTACCAGCACGGACAACGTTACTTTATCACAACTTTCAATGTTTTCAAACGACGAAATTAAATCGAGCGTTTTAATAGGTGAATTATGACAACTTACATTTTTGACGGAACTAAAATTGGACTTTTATCTTGTGTTTTTGACGCATATTATGGCAAACACATTCCTAACCAACTTACTGACAAAGAGGTACAAATTGGTTTTTGCGACAAATTATATAATATAGAAAGCGACGTTGAGAAATCTAATCGTGTAACAAAATGCTTAAAAGCCCTTGCTACACCAAACGTTTTAAAAGACGTTACCCTCGCTCTTAAAAGTGGACAAGATGATAAGTATACAATTATTTTTAATTATATAAAGGCTAGTATTGACAATAAAAAGGTTGATATTTCTAAAAATTTTGCCGATAGCAGGGTTTTATCTTTTTGTGACCTTTTAAAAAAGGTGAGAAATGAAATTCATCGTTTTAAAGGGTTTATTCGTTTTGAGCAATCTATAGACGGCTACTACTACGCACACTACAACCCGGATAACGATATTACGTGGCTTTTAATGCCTCACTTTGCAGAAAGATTTTCAGACCAAGCCTTTATTATTCACGATACTAAAAGAAACGTTTTAGGCATGTACGACGGATACAACTCAACCACTGTAAACGCTGAAGATAGACAAGTTACCGTATATCTTTCTGATGAAGAGGTAAACTTTAAAAAACTTTGGCAAACCTATTATAAAAGCGTAAATATAAAAGAGCGTAAAAACCACAGACTTATGAAACAGTTTTTACCAATTAAATATTGGGAAAATCTCCCAGAAAAGCAACTTGAACTCGCAACTTTTTAAAGCGATTTAAGTAATAAAGAAGCCGTAAACTCTCCCCGTTTACGGCTTCTTCATTTATTCAATAATTTCGATATCAAAATAAGTTGAGAACGTTTTATTTGGTTCTACAATTCCAATGTTTTCTTTAGTTTCTAAAACTTCAGGCTTTCCTTCTGGAGACGGCAATGTCATCCAAGGCTCGATGCAAAGATATGGTGCATCTGTTTTAGGCATATGCCAAAGCCCTAAATATTCCATTTCTGGGTGACAAACCTTTATACGTCTATTTGTATTTTTACCTTTTATATAGACAGTTTTAGGCATATCTTGCATTACAATAGCATCATTATCAAAAAGATTATGCTTAAGTTCAATTTCTTTATTGTTCTTGAGTTTTAAAGCAAGTCTTTGCTCGTCGACAAGTCCCTTATCGTTTAAAATAATTTGCGTAGGAACGCACTCGTTTTCAAATTCAACGTAGTAATCTTCAAACTCGCCACCATCAAACGGAACGTTAAAACCAGGGTGACCACCAAGCCCAAAATACATAGTATTTTTACCTGTATTTTTAACACCGTATAAAACAGCAAGTTTTTTGCCAACTATTTCAAATTTTACAGTAAAAAGAAAATTAAACGGATAAATTTTAAGTGTTTCTAACGTATCTCTTATTTCAAATAAGAGGGAGTTTTTCGTTTGCTCAACCAGTGCGAATTCAGCACCCCTTGCAAAACCGTGCCTATCCATAGCGTATTCTTTACCCTCGACAACGTATTTCCCCTCTGCAAATCTACCTACGAAAGGAAATAAATTGTATGCTCTACCTGTCCAATACTTTGCATCGCCTTGCCAAAGATACTCAACCGACGTATCCTTAGAAAATACACTTTTAAGTTGTGCCCCTTTTGTTTCTACACTTACTTTTAAATTATCATTTTCAATAGTATAAATCATTATTTATCCTCTTCATCTGCATCGACGAATTGTGAAAAATATTTACTAGAAAGCATAAATTGATTCATTTCGCTATCTTGCATAGTAATAACGTAATCTATCAATCTTCCAGTATCGTCTAGCATTGACACAACGGGTGAATTATCTAAAAACTTATTTGCAAGCTTTTGCATATATGCATATAAAACACCTTTTGTTTGAACGTTATAATCCTTTACATCAACAAAGTCGTATAAATCTAATAAGCAATTAAAAACCTTAATTTTATCTCTGTTTGTAAACCATGCTCTAAACAGCAAATAGCCAACCAAAGTTATTATTGCCCCTATTATTGAAAGCCAAGAAAGGTCTTCAATGAAAATGGCAGGAATTACAATGCCTATACCTAAAATTATTAAAATAGGAAATAGAGCAAGTAAAATCTTATTGTGTTTTTCCTTTGCCATATAATTTGGAATCATAGACTTTAAGTTCTTTTCAAGTTTTGCCTTTTTAACAAGGTTTTCTTCCTCTGTATAATTTTGCAACTCTTCTTCACTAAGTCCACGCTTATAATAATACGCCTTATACTCTCTTACTATCTCCTTTTTAGCCTCTTCATCTGCACAAGCAATAGCTTTATTAATATATTCCTTATGCTCTTCATCTTCTAAATCGGTATAGTTTTTTGTTTTTATAGCAACCATTGCCATAAAAACTTTATAATCGGTATCACTTAAATCAAGAGCCTCAAAAAACTTATCTTCAGCTTTTTCCCACTCTTCTATATCAATAAGCCCCTTAATTTCATCTAAAATATATTCTAGCTTGCGATAATTCTCACCATGAGCCTCTTTTGTCTCAGCAGGGTTACTTGTCAAGGACTCATAATATTTGGTCGCCATAGAAACAGGCATTTCTTTATTGCAAGTAGGACAGGTTATTTTAGTCTCGCCTTTTTCTACACCAAGGTCAGTTCCACAATATGGACACCTTGCCTTTATTTGCTCTAAATTGTTTTCCATTAAACTTCTCCGTTAAAACTTGTAAACTGAATTTCCATCAGCATCTTTATATGCTATAAGTTCCTCTCTAAAATCGTTGAATAAACTTATGTCAATTGTCGGTCTCAATCTTTTATAACCTTTAACGAGCAACAGCCCTAATTCTTTATCATTTGTAGGGTTAGCAAGCACAACAGCCCTTTTAAGTGCACTTCTATCCGTGTATTTTTTCAAATTTACTATGGCAAATTCTACAGCCTTCTCTTTTTGTCCTTGAGAATAAAGTGCCATAAAAACGGTATTAGCATAATAATCGTACGTTGTATAGCCACCCTCTTGTACGTCAACGTCACACACGTCACAATAATTTTTAAATTCGCTTGTGTTTCCGTAAGTATCAAAGAGCATCACTCCGTATTGTGCTATAGTTTCTTTATCTTCTGCATAAACTGCACTGTCTATAACCATAATTAAATCTTCTAAATCGCCCGTTTTCTTGTACACTCTTTCATAACAAGAAGTGGACATTTTTTTCATACCTAAGTCGTATGTTATCTTTGCCGAAAGCTTAGGTGCAAAAGCAAAAATTGAAAATACACTTAAAAACAAACAGCAAATAAGTGCAAGCACTGTAAAAAGTGCAGTTTTAATAATAGTCTTTTTCATAAAACACCTCAACAATTATATTAACACAAAACGTATTAAAAATCAACGTTTTTATGAAAAAACGTTCATTATTCATTTGCTCTTTACATAGAATCTACTAGGAGATTATCTTTTGATTAAAAAATTGCTTTTATTAATAACTACAGTATGCCTTGCCTTTAACGTTAGTTGTAAAAAAAACAGCAAATACGATGGTAAAATTTCGCAACTAAGAAACGACGTCTTTACGTATGACTGCACGGATTTTTGTCTAACCGTTTATTCGGAATTTGTTGAAACTCCCCTACTAAACGATGGTGTAAAAGGCAAAATTGAAAACGTATTAACGTTTAAACTGAAAAATAAAAACGCCTCAAACAATTTTGAGAATTGCCATTTAAGTTTTAACTTAAACAAAAAAGACTATTCAAAAAACTTTGAATTTAAACAAATTCCATCACTGCTTATTTGCACTGTTGTAGTTGAAGAATTGCCGTCTAGTAAATTTGACGTAATGCTTACTATAAACGGCAAAAGTCAGGCTATAGCACTAAATAGCGTAAAAAACAAATCTACTAAAAGTTACGTAGAAGTGTTAAAAAGTTTAGAAAAAGAAGAAGAGTTTTCTAACAAAATAAACGAAAACGTAGAACTTAGAATTCGCCTAATAAATAACGACGGTTATGACTATTGGTTTGTTGGTATAATAGATGAAAAAACTACAACCTCTTACCTTATTGACGGCGAAACGCTAGAGATTGTTGCAAAAAAATAAGGTCAAAATTTTGTCGATTTTAGTATTATTTTAAATTTTTGATGCACAATAATAGCGAAGGAGGTAAAAAAGCAGGGCTAAGATAATATGCCAATGCTTTAAATTAAAAAATGAGAACTACTAATTCAAATAATAAGAAATCATCATCTAAGTCTCAAAGCAAGACAAAGTCTTGCACTTCTAAGGCAAAGAAAAACTGTACAAAGTGTGACTAATATGAAGAAAAAACAAGTGAAAACAGCTAAAAATAAAGTTGCACAAAAATTAAAGTCTGATTTTGACCCGCTTGGTAGTTATACTGGCAGTTATATTGCAGGCGAATACGAAGAGCCGGTTCAAGACGTAGACGACTTATAAAAAATAAACTTAATATTTTGCCTTAAAATGCAAACCCACCTTAAATACTGAATTTCAGTATTTAAGGTGGGTTTATTCTTTATTTTAATTATTCTTCGTCACAACAGTCTTCGTCGTCTTCATCAAAAGAGCAACCACTACAAGAAGAGCAATCGCCAGAGCATCCTGCTCCGTCGCCGTAAACTTCTTCGTCGTCTTCAAGTTCACGCATAAATTCGGCGTAAACCTCGTCTAAAAGGTCATTGTCTTCAACTGGTACAAGCACTTCTTTATCGCCCTCTGTTCCAATCTTAAAAATAACGAGTTCGTCTGGGTCTGTACCCTCTATTGGCTCGGCTGGTTGAAAAAAGCAAAACCAATCATCTTTATACTCTATCGTACCTATATGGTAAAACCTTAACACGTCGCCTTGTTCACCGGTAAGTTCAACAACGTCGGTAAGTTCTTCTGTTTGTACGTTTTCTTGATATTTTTCGCTCATTATTATTTATCTCCTTGGAGTTTAATTTTTCTTAAATAGTCTTCTAAAATGTAAGACGCAGCAATTTTATCTATAACGTCTTTACGCTTTTCTCTACGCATATCGGCTTCAAGCAAAAGGTTTCTTGCTTGCTTTGTTGAAAAACGCTCGTCTTGAGTAACGACCTTTATGTCGGTTTTCTCTTTTAGTTTAGATATAAACTCTTCAGTTTTGTCCGTTTGTTCACTTCTAGAACCGTCAAAGTTTACGGGAAGCCCACAAACTATAACCTCTGCAAACTTATCTTTGGCAAGTTTTACAAGATAATCAATATCTTTTTCAAAACCTTTACGCCAATATGTTTCTACAGGGAGAGCCATTTCGCCAAACGGGTCGGAAATTGCAACCCCTACTCTTTTATCTCCTATATCAAAGGCAATTATTCTACCCATTAAATTCTCCTTAAATTGCAAATTTTAAACGTAGTATATTATATAATATAATGATTATAGCACTAATTATAGCCGTTTTCAACTATTTTAAGAAGAGTTACGACAAATTTAGACATTTTTGCATAGTTTTTTAGCATTTTCACATAATAAAAGTGGGAAGAAAAGGAGGAATCATGGATAAAAATTTTGCTATCGGTCTTTTTCTAGGTATGGTAGGAGGAGCGTTAATTATTGCAAATTCTTATAAAGCAAGAAAGTTAGTAAAAGACGGACAAAACTCTATAAAAGAAAAGGTTACCGAAATGACTAAAAAGCACGAACAAAGTGAAGATTACGGCGACTTAGAAGACTGATTTCTCGCTAAAGGGGTGGTATATTTACCACCCCTTTATTTTTTTCCTATAAACTCACGAATAAGTGATTTTTCGGGTACTAAATTGGGATTTTTACCTTCGTATGACTGTAAAAACTCTATTAAAAGTTCTAACACCTTTTCTTCTTCGCCTGTAGCTTTGCCCCTTGTAGCAAGCAGTTTTGCAAGCATTTCGTCACGATACACAAGTGGCTCGTACTCAATAAAAGTATCTATTGAATAGTCTGCATAGATTTTGTATGGACTAACAAACTTATCAACGCCCTCTTCAACGCTTTTAAAGTAACTAAGCGTATCAATAGGCTCACGACCTCTAAAACGCATATCTCTACTCATACGTCTTAAAAGCCTTATATATCTAGGATGTAGAAGTTTGCCGTTTCCGTATTCCACCCTAGACCTTACGCTTATATACATTTTGGATTCGCCCTCTAAAACTGGCGTAGCATCTGGGTTTAATGCGTGAATACCTTCAAAAACTATAATTTCACTAGGTTTACGCTTAACTTTTATACCCGATTTTAACTGCCTAGTATTTACAAAATCAAATTCAGGAAGTTCAATTTCTTCACACTTTAAAAGCCTGTCTATATGCTCTGCCAAAAGGTCGCTATCAAGCCTTTCGGGAGACTCTAAATCAACTTTGCCCACCAACTCTTTTGGGAGCGAAGAAAAATAACAGTCTAACGAAATCGTATGAGTTTCTACACCATAATCTTCTAAAATACTCTCTATTCTTTGAGCAGTTGTAGTTTTGCCAGACCCCGACGGACCTGAAAGAAGTAAAATTGGATGAGTTTGGCTTTTATTTTTTATATCTAAAGCAATTTTTTCTATTTGCGACCAATATCTATTGTCTTCTCTTAAAAAATCAACTTCAGTTGAATACTTATTATAAATTTCGTTTGTAGAGACTATTTTCATCTCTTTTCTCCTATATTATTCTACGTTTGACGTTGCAACGAGGTCTACCCCTACGCAAAATTCTTTTACAATTACGTCGCCAATTTTTATTGGTGCGTTTACTATTACGTCGTTTATTTTTTTCATTGCTACCATTGTTTGACTTTTTAAAATAGGCTCACTTGTCTTTACTGAAAGCATTCTTCCATCACTTACCCTTACGGTAGTTGTCAGTACTCTTTTAGGACAAACAACTTCGTTGCGAGCATATTTTTCGCCTCTTGGACAACCATTTCCGGCTACGGAAATTATTTCTTCGCCTTCTAAACAAACGGTAATATCACAACCTAAAGGGCATTCTACACAAGTTAAATTAACTTTTTTCATACACCCTCCTCTAAGCAAACAGTTATACTACCCTGTGCATTTTTAATTTTTTCTTGAGTTAAAACAACCCTTTCCATTTCACCTGGTACAACTACTCTTTTTTTAATTTCAACAAGAGATTTTT
>JAFVSF010000240.1 GCA_017503885.1 Clostridia bacterium | reverse complement strand
TAGGCGGTAAGACCGCACCACAATTTGGCACGGACGGAACGTCATATACTCTTGCTACGGATTTTGGACATAAACTTTCTAAATTATATCCGTCAATAGTTCAATTAAAGACGGAAACTAGTATGATTCGTGGCTTAAAAGGCGTAAAAGAGGTTGCTAAGGTCACCGCTTTTGATGGGCAGAAGCAATTAAAAAGTGCAGTTGGAGACCTTCTATTTACCGAATACGGAATTTCTGGAAATGCAGTTTTTCAAATTTCCTCAGAAATACCATCAGTTCAAAACTCTAGCGTAAAAATTGAATTTTTGCCAAATTTTAGTTTAGAAGAAGTCGAAAAATTACTCTCAGATAAACTTTATATTTTAGGCAATAATTTTGACGATATATTAGTTGGAATCGTCAATAAAAAGATAGGACAAGCAGTTATAAATTCCGTAAAAGAAAGGACTTGCTTATCTATTGCGAAAGCCTTAAAGAACTTTAACCTTAAAGTTACGGGTACACTTGGCTTTAATAACGCACAAGTAACTAAAGGCGGTATTTTTACGGATTTAATAGATAGCACTTCTTTTGAAAGTAAACTTCAAAAAGGGCTTTATATTGTTGGCGAGGTTCTAAATATTGACGGCGAGTGTGGTGGGTATAATCTTACCTTTGCTTTTATAAGTGGAATTTTAGCTGGAAAATCAATAAAAAACAAAATTAATTAAAGGGAAATAATATGAAAGTATTAAAAAAATTTGACAAAGATGAGCTTAAAGAAATACATCTAACAATTTTAAGAGAAATCGGAAGAGTTATCGGTGTAAAAGCACCTGCCGCAAAAGTTAAAGAGAAGCTTATTGAACACATTTTAAAAGTCCAAAACGGCGAATTAAAGGCAGTTCCTCCTACTAAGAAGGGTGCCCCACCCAAAATTAAAATTGATTTATCTGATTATAAGGTGGAAGCAAGCGAAATTGAATATTACGTTCCGCATAAGGAAGATAGAAAGCTAGTCTTAAATGATTCCGGAGACGGCTGTTTTGAATTTGAAGGAGTTTTCGACCATTATTCCCCAACGTATGGCTTTGTTAGAGAGATTTCTAACGATAATAACAAAGGTGACGTTTACGTTTCACATCAAAACATAAGAAAATATAATTTAAGGTCTGGCGACGTTATAAAAGGTCTTGCTAAAATCGTTAAAGAAGGTGATTCCGCAGCCTTACAAAGCGTTACGGCTATTGAGGGAATTTCTCCAGAAGTTTTTGCTAATTGTAAAGATTTTGATGAATTAGTACCATATTATCCAACCAAAAATTTGAGATTAGAAACCTCTGATAGTAGTGAAGATATTGCTATTCGCTGTATAGATTTGTTTGCTCCGCTCGGTATGGGGCAAAGAGGGTTAATTGTAGCTCCTCCTAAAACGGGAAAAACCACTCTTCTTAAAAAAATAGCGCAATCTATTGAGAAAAACTATAAGGATATAAAATTAATTATTCTTCTTATCGACGAGCGTCCAGAAGAGGTAACGGATATGAAGCGTTCGGTCAACGCAGAGGTAGTATTCTCTACTTTTGACGAGAGTTCAGAACACCACGTTAAAATGGCGGAAATCGTTATAAATAGGGCTAAAAGGTTGGTTGAAGCGGGTAAAGACGTCGTAATATTAATGGATTCTATAACTAGACTTGCAAGAGCGTATAATAACGTTGTTGAACCTTCTGGTAGAACTCTATCTGGTGGTCTTGACCCAGCCTCGATTCAAGGGCCTAAAAAGTTCTTTGGCGCAGCAAGAAGCATAGAAAACGGCGGTAGTTTAACAATACTTTCCACCGCACTCGTAGAAACCGGTAGCCGTATGGACGACGTAATTTACGAAGAGTTTAAGGGAACGGGCAATATGGAAATTTTTCTTTCTAGAAAACTCAGTGAGAAGAGAATTTTCCCTGCTATCGATATTTATAAATCTGGCACTAGAAAGGAAGAACTTTTGCTATCAGAAAAGGAGATGAACGTTGTATATAGCCTTCGTAAGTTGTTAGCAGAAAGAGAAGACGCTACCGATAGTTTAATAGAAATGTTGAAAAAGACAAAGGATAACTCAGACTTTATAAACAAAGTGCCTTCTTGGTTAGAATTGTATCGTAAATAATATGAAATCAAATAAAAATAAAACTATTGATTTTCCTCTTTCGGAGGCGGAAAATTATTTAAAAAAATGTGTAAGCGTCAAGGAAATGACGCAAGACACTATTAATAAAACTATAATAGGTGACACCTTTGAGGCAATTGTAAAATTGAAGGATGAGTCTATTGATTTACTTATCGTTGACCCACCTTATAATCTTTCTAAAAATTTTCACGGCAACGGCTTTAAGCAGACTGATTCCGATAGTTATAGGGATTATACTGAAAAATGGCTATTTGCCATTTTGCCAAAGTTAAAAGATACAGCCTCTATTTACGTTTGTTGCGATTGGAGAAGTGCGCTCGTTATAGGTGACGTTTTAGATAAAAATCTAATTTTGCGTAACCGCATAACTTGGGAGCGTGAAAAGGGGAGAGGAGCAAAAGATAATTGGAAAAATTCTATGGAAGATATCTTTTTTGCTACCGTAAGCAAGGAGTATAAATTTAACCTAGAATCTGTTAAAATTAGGAAAAAAGTGCTTGCACCCTACAAGAAAGATGGAATTCCTAAAGATTGGGAGCATACGGAATTCGGAAATTTCAGAAATACTTGCCCATCAAATTTTTGGGACGATATTTCTGTACCTTATTGGTCAATGGCGGAAAACACCGCACATCCAACTCAAAAACCAGAAAAACTGATTGCTAAACTAATTTTAGCAAGTTCGGATAAAGGTGACGTAGTCTTTGACCCATTTTCTGGAAGCGGAACT
>JAFVSF010000239.1 GCA_017503885.1 Clostridia bacterium | reverse complement strand
TAAAACTGCATCTTCATAATTGATAGGAGAAGAAGGAATAGCCGCTCCTCGCAAATCAAGATCAGTCTTTATTCCGTAGGTGTAAATAAATTTCTCTTTTCCTGCGTCAGTGATATTACCCCACGTCGCATCCACCTCGCCACCACGATAAACCATACCCTGTTTTACTTGATATTTTCCATCCGTGGTAAAATAACCACCGATATCACGTGTGTTTGATACGCCTTCCACCCAAATTGTACGAGGGAGTGCCTGCGTATAAAAATCAAAAATACGAGAAAACGTCACTTCGTCATTTTCGTAATGTGCATATATTTGATAAAAATATTGCTTTGCCGAAAATAAGTCTTCAATAACTATGCTAGTACTTGTTGAAATATAGTCAGTTGCGTCTGAAAGGTCTTCTTCCAAGCCCAATTTCAAAGTGTAATATATTGCACCCAAGCGACTATTTTCCCATTCAATTGTTACGGGTTTTGGGGCAAAACGGTTTACCTTTTCATTTCCATCTGCAAACTCAATCGACTTGCCCTTTTCATAGTTGGATGCAAACTCATAAACATCCCCTTCTAGCAAGGCAACCGTCTTGCCTTGAAGTTGAGACGTAATTGCCGTATCATAATTTTCCATGTAAGACTCGCTTGAACTGCCGTCGCTTGCTGAAAATTCTACGCAACTTACTGTGCTTATAGAAATAAAGATTGCTAAAATAATGGCAAAATACTTGCTAAATTTGTTCATACAATATCTCCTTAACATAATTTTTTATCCGTTTACAAGTGTAGTACGCACTGTGCTACTTTACCATATTGTATCATGAATAAAGGCCTCACGCAAGGGCAGTTTGTCACACTTGTGTCTCAAAAATACACTTCATTTTTTAAAAAAATCTAATATGAGAGCATATTATTCGTGTGCTTAGCACCTAGTTTTAACAAGATATAGATGACTTATTAGTCATAAACTTACAACTAATTTAAGATTTTACGTTTTGTTCTAATTAAAAACTTTCAAAAAAAAGTTTACCCCCCATTTCACATCGTAAAATGAGGGGTTCGTTTATTTTTTCAATGGCTATGTCACAACGTATGACCGATTAAATTTAAAGGGTTAGATACGAGGCAACGTGACGGCAACGTGACGTTGCATCCACTTATCTAACGCAACTCCTATAGAGTGATTTTTAAAGGTGGAGAAACAAGGTAGGCTAGGCTCACTTTAAGAAACAAGACACAATAGACCTCTGTGGTCATTGGGGTTTGGGGAACAAAGCAGTAACGCACTTTTGCGACGTAGATAAGCCTTTCAATAAATAATTATACATGTTAACGGCCAATAAATTCCAACTTTGGAAACCGAGGTTGTGTACGCCTTCACAAGTGTCTGGGTCGTAATACTCGTGCATTTTGCCGTATTTTTCTATGTCTTTTCCAAACGTTAAAACAGTCTTTTCAGCAAGTTCTTTAGCCTCTTTTTCGTAGCCGTAGTTTATAAGTCCAATAAAGGTCATATAGTTTGCAATACCCCAAATTGGACCAGTCCAACAAGATGGGTTACCAGATTTTACTACTCGATACATTTTTTCTGCCTTGGACAAAGAGCGTACGCCACCATTGGAATAGAAGGTCTTTTCATTTAAGTAATTTTCTTTTACCATTCTTTCGGCTTGCTCTTTAGTCGCAATATTAGCCCACATCGCCATAAAGCCAGACCAAACGTCGATTTTTTGCAGTAAAAAACTATAATTTCTAGGGCATCCTTTGTGCATTTCTTCGTTTTGGTTTAGAGGCCTAAGATTTAGGTCTGCACTATAGAAAAATCCGTTTCGTTCATCCCAAAGTCCCTCTATAATACATTCTTTTAACTCTTCAGCCCTTTTTGCGTACTTTTTTTCATCTTCATTTAGACCTAAATTTTTAGCAATTTTAGAAATTGATGAAATTTCTTTTTGCATCAAGCAGTTTAAATAAATAGTAGCCGAACTCCTGTCTGGGCGATAGAACACGCAAGGGTCGTTGTCTATGCCTATTGCCACGTCGTTAAGCCAAAAATATAAGCCCGATTCATGACGGCAATGGTTATAATAAAAGTCGACAAATCTGGCAAGAAGATTAAATTTTTCTCTAATCCACTCATAGTCTCCGTTTTGCTCGCAAACAAAAAGAGCGTGCTGTGCAAGACAAGGTTTGTGTACGTTCATATTGATTTTTTCGTTATACGTAGGGCTTGCCCAATCGGGAGTAATTAAAATAGGTATTCTTCCTAGGTTATCTACTTTGTCTAAAAAGTTTAAAATGCAACCCTTTTCGTATTCGCCAATATCTTCAGTAGTCGCAACTTCACGAAGAGCGATATTAGTCGTCCAACTGTCCCAATCCCAAAGAGATTCGTAAACGCTACCAGGAACAATATATTTGTATTTCATAATGCCGGCAGGCTCACGAAATACCTTTTTGTAGTTTTCTTTTGCGTAATTTAATATTATTTCGCCATATTTTTTTACTTGAGCATCCATACCTTTCCCCCTTTTGCACCTATTAAAAACCGTGCAAATGAAACCACTGCGTTAGTTCTTAAAGTATACCATTAGCCAGTGGCAAAAGTCAACAGCTATTTTTATTTTATAATGTGGGTTGTGAATAATTATTTCAATAGGCTGTGACGGATTAAGAATAATTTGAGTAATCCAATCTTGTCCACAAGCAGGCTCGCCTACTGTAGGAGATTCGTGGTCTTTTACCGACGGAGTTTTACCCACTTCGCAAAAGGTTATGTTTATGTGATTTGCATAAACATAACCTTTTACCGTATTAAAAAAGAGCAGATATACAAAATCTAATCTGCTCTCTTTGATTTTAACCTTTTTTAATTAAAGTAGGTTTACCACCTTTTAATCTAGACTCTTCTGCACCAAAACTCATCAAATGACTTTCGATAGAAACGTCTAAATAAGTAACGCCGTCTGCCTTTTCGCCGTTTAAATCTTTATAAATGGCATTCATCATAAAGAAATCTCCACCGGCATGTCCACCGACGTTTGCCATAGAAATATCAACGTTGATTTTTTCTACCTCTCCACCAAAGTAACGAATTTCAATGAAATTATCTTCTACCACGCCAACGAGTTCGGCTTTTGTTCCGTGCACCTTTAAATCTCTATAAATTAATTTGCTAAACGCAGTCATAGTATGGCAAGCCGTTTTGCCTTTTGCAAACTGCATAATAGTAACTTGATGGTCTACTACGTCGTTGTCGTTTTGGAATACGCATTTATCATACTGCGAACCTTTTAATTCGGCAAGCACGTTTTCATCCGTTTGCTCTTTAGTTGTAAAGTATGCCGAGAACGGTCTGCCTAGTTCTGACAAATAAATAGTTTGAGCCTTGAAAACACAGTCTTTTTTAGGACAGTCGCTACAATACTGAGTAGCACCCTCTGGAGCGTGCTCTTTGTTAAAGTAGAACAAATCGCCATACGAACTAACGGAAACACACTCTTCTCCCATCAAATAACGGATAATATCCATATCGTGACAACATTTTGCCAAAATCATAGGGCTAGACTGAGCCTTATTTCTCCAAGGTCCTCTTATAAAACTGTGTGCTTGATGGTAATATCCTACGTTTTCGCTTGCGTGAATAGTAATAACTTCACCCAACTTTCCACTGTCTATTATGCGTTTTACCGTAGAATAGAAAGGAGTATAACGAAGTACGTGGCATATAATAACCTTGCGATTATATTCTATACTAGCATTGTAAATTGCTAAGCAATCTTCCAAGTTATTGGCAATAGGCTTTTCTAAAAGAAGGTCGTAGCCCGCTTTCATCATTGAAATTGCGTGTTCCTTGTGGTCTTCGTCTTGTGTTGCAACAGCAACTATATCAGCAGGGATTTTTTCTGCTAAAAAGTCCTTATAATCAGTAAAAACCTTTGCGTTAAACTCGTTTTTCGCTTTTGCTACTCTCTCTGGATTATTTTCAATAATTGCAATTAATTCAAACTTATCTGGGTAAGTCTTTGCAAAATTTGCATAAATTAAACCTCTTGCACCCAGACCAAACACTACGAGTTTCTTTGTTGCCATTTTCTTTTCTCCTCCAATTTATTGGATTGACCGTCATCATTTCTACCCAATCGCTATGACAAGGCGTATCTTTTTTATATCCTAATCCATTGATATCTTCTTATACGCCTTTTTAACCGTATTTAAAATCAACACGGGCAAATTTAAAATTTGATTTACCCTTATTACACTACGTATTATACAACATTCCTTTTTTTTTAACAACTATTTGATTGTTTTTTTAAGTTTTTTATTGATAAAATAAAAGCAAATTGTTATAATTTATTGCATAAAGTCACAACAAATAATTTATACGGAGGATTTTATGAAGAAATTTTCACAAATGCAATTTAAAAAACCAAATCTTAAAAAGATTGAAAGCGATTGCAATAAAATGATTGAAGAATTTGAAAGTGCAACCTGTTTTGAAGACCAAGACAAGGTGCTTAGAAAATATTTCAAATACTCTGACCATTTAACAACCAATTTTAGCATTGCTTATACAAAATACACCTGCGATACACAAGATGAAACAAACGTTAAAAACCAAGAACTTTTAGATGAAATTTCACCTTTAGTTACAGTTTTTGCAGACAAGTTTAACAGAACTTTAGTAAAGGCTAAATTTAGACCTCAGTTAGAGGCAAAATGGGGCAAACACTTTTTTAATATGATTCAAAATAGTCTTGATACGTTTGATGAAAAAATCGTGCCTGACCTTCAAGAAATCAACAAATTAACAAGCGAATATACTAAACTTATAGCATCTGCTCAAATTGAGTTTAGGGGCGAAGTTTACAACCTTTCTCAACTTGGCAAATTTGCCGATTCTAGCGATAGACAAACTAGAAAAGAGGCTTGCTTAAAGAGTGCTAAATTCTTTGAAGACAACGAGCAAAGACTCGGCGAAATTTACGATAAATTAGTAAAAGCAAGACACCAAATGGCATTAAAACTCGGCTATAAAAACTATATCGAACTCGGTTATAAGTCGCTTGGTAGAACAGACTACACTGCTACTGAAGTTAGAGGTTATAGAGAGCAAATTTATACCGACTTAGTACCTCTTACAAATAAACTTTTTAAGGAGCAAGCAAAGCGTTTAGGTATTAAAAATCCACAGTATTACGACTATAACATTATGTTCTTAAGTGGCAACGCTACTCCAAAGGGCGACAAGGAATATCTCGTTCAAAAGGCCACTGAAATGTATGATGAGGTTTCTAAAGAAACGAGTGAATTCTTTGCATTTATGAAAGAGTATGAACTACTCGATTTAGAGGCAAGAAAAGGCAAAGCAGGTGGTGGCTATATGACCTATTTCCCTGATTATAAAGCACCTTTTATCTTCTCTAACTTTAACGGAACGAGTGGCGACGTGGACGTATTAACTCACGAATTCGGCCATGCCTTCCAAGGTTATATGTCAAGAAATATCGCTTGTCCAGACTACCGTTCTCCAACGCTCGAAGCCTGCGAAATGCACTCTATGAGTATGGAATTTATTACGTATCCTTGGATGCACTACTTCTTTAATGAAGAGGCAGACAAATATAAATACTCTCACGTTGTAGACGGTTTAACCTTTATTCCTTACGGAGTAACGGTTGACGAATTCCAACACTTCGTTTATGAAAATCCAGAGGCAACTCACGAAGAAAGATGTGCTAAATGGAGAGAAATTGAAAAGAAATATCTTCCTCACAAAAAGTATAAAGAAGCCCCTATTTTAGAAAAGGGTGGCTGGTGGCTTAGACAGTCGCACATCTTTAGTTCTCCATTTTATTATATCGACTACACTTTAGCACAAGTAGTTGCTTTCCAATTCTTCAACGAGGCGAGAAAGAACCATCCTAGAACTTGGAATAAATACGTTAAACTTTGTAAACTTGGTGGCAAATATCCGTTTACAGAGCTTTTAGAAAAGGCACACCTTAACAATCCTTTCGTAGCAGGCACTGTTAAAAAGGTTGTTAGACCTTTGAAAAAATACCTTGCTAAGTTCGATACTTCTAAGTTCTAATTTATGATTAGACGTGCTATAGAGGGGGATATCCCTCAAATCTTGGAACTTTTAAGACAGGTAAACCTAGTTCACTATAACGCTCGCCCAGACGTTTTTAAAAAGGGTTTAAAATATTCTAAATGCGAGGTCGAACAACTTTTAAAACAAGCAGACAAGCCTATTCTCGTATGGACGGACGCAACCGACACGGTAAAAGGTTATTGCTTTTGCGTTATAAAGCAAGTCGTAGATAGCAACCTTTTAACCGATATTAAAACACTTTATATAGACGACCTTTGCGTTGACGAAAACTGCCGAGGACAAGGAATTGGCACTGCTCTTTATAACCAAGCCGTTTCCCTTGCAAAGGAACTAGGCTGTTATAACCTAACCCTAAACGTTTGGTCTTGTAACCCAACTGCTTTAAAGTTTTACCAAAGTTTAGGTCTTGCCCCACAAAAAATCTTTATGGAAAAAATACTATAATAGTTAGGGCGTAGCGAGAAATTCGCTACGCCCTTATCATATTAAAAATATTAATGCTAGGCTATAAGCCGTTTATTTGGGTTTTACACGCCTTGATGAGAATCCATTGTTACAGAGTAATCAAAACTGTAATCGCCGTTTACAGGAAGAATAGTAACCTTAACCATTACGTCTTCAAATTCAAGACCTTCTTCCTCACAAGCACTTATAACGTCTTCAAAACTTACGGTTATAAGTGAGTTGCCGTCGTCGTAAGCGTCAACGAGTAATATGATAGGCTCTTCTTGACCTTCTACAACTAAAGATACTGCAATGATATACTCAAAGTATGAATGGAAGTAGTAACCAACTGTAAATACGCCTTCTTCAGCATTTGTCATATCTTCCAAAATAACGTTTCCGTCGTGACCAGTAAAGTTAATAAGTCCACATCTGTCACAGTAGTATACGTATTGTTGCATTTCTTCATCCCACGTTTCGTAATAGTCGTGACCAAAGCAACCGTGGTCGTAGTCACGGCTAGCATAACACCAATCGCAAGTTCTATGCTCTATACCACTTTGAGTACAAGTTGGGGTTATAACGTATCCATCGTGATAATACTCGTGGTAATCGTGCTCTTCTTGATATACGTCATGCTCTCCGTCACTGTTTTCGTACGTTCTAACAGGGGTGTGAATACAGCTGTCATAATTATAAGTATTTTGATACCAATAGTCCATATTGCCGTATGAATCGTAATTTGTCTCTTTTTCAACAAATTTTACCCATGCAGATCTTTCGCCGTTTGGATGGAATATTAATCCATACTCGGATTCTTCAGTTCTTCTTATAATTCTATCGCCAAATTCATAATAATACGTATCTAAATATTTACTCTTAGCGTGAGTTTCTTCGCCATCAGGATTTACACTATAATATTCCCAATACTCATACTTTTCGCCCACGTGCGAGCAAATTGTACAAACGTTTTCATATCCGCTGTAATATACGATATATCCGTCTTCATTAAACTTACTTTCGGCTAAACTGATAGACTCATAGTCGTGGAAATAATCGCCCGTAGCGTATGAACACTCTATAACGAGTTGGTTTTCACTATTTAATCCAAATACCCATTTTTTATTGTATATTCTTGCACAATTTGCACCACGAGTATCCCAATGTTCAAACGAATAAGCAAATCCACACATAGGCTCGCTTACTGCACAGTTGTATTCATAGTACCAGTGGCTATATTTATTATCATGGTTACCATAGTGATTGGTAAAACTAGCAAAATCACAGCCCTCGCCACGGAAATAAACTTCTTTGTCTACTCCACAAGGACAAGTTACTACGTGAATAACACCGTCGCATACTTGACCGTAATCTTTAAGGTGATACTCTTCTACGTTGTCAAGATGAACGTCATACTCATCCGTCCTGTGGCTGTTATTCCAATAACTTCCGCTATTTCGTCTCATTCCACAAATATAACATACTTCGTAATAAGCCAACCCTTCTGTACAAGAGGTTGCTCCTTCTTGTAAAAGAACTACTCTATCTGGGGCAATGTGTCTTACGTTTGGAGCATAGAAATCTTCTTTGTCGTAATACTCGTCTTTTTCGATATATCCGTCTTCTTTCTCGTAATATTCATCAGACCATTCGTCGTTTTCTTTGTGAACGTTACCAAATTGGTCAACGTTGTAAATAATTACTTCACAAGAAGACGTTGGGTCTACGTATTCGTAAATTATCTTATAATAACTTTCAATTTCTTGACCACGAGAATCTTTAAAGTATCTTACGTTTTCTTCGCTGGTTAGATAAGTGAAATATCTAAACGAATATTTAGCAACGCCATAGGTATTAACGTTTGAAGAAATAAGTTCCCATCCGTATACGTCTTGACTTTCTGCATATTGCTCGTAGTAATAATACTCTTCTTTTACGCAATTTCCATTTTCATCCGTATATGTAACGTATATACGCTTTCTTATAGATGCGTAACATCTATTACAGTAAGTTTCAATAGCAACAACGCTCTTTGTTACTAAAACTCCGTCTAACCAAGTTTCTTCTTCGTAACTTTCATCTGGAAGTTCCTTTTCTGAATGCCAGTGATCATAGTACGTTTCCTCGTAACCTTTACCGTAACTGTAAGTTACTTTTCGAGTCGTTTTACATGGGTTCTCTGCGTAATAAGAGTATTCAGTTAAAGTCCAAGTTTCTTCTTCGCCGAGTTCGTCATAGCGCGTTTCTTTTCTTGCTGTTTCTCTTCCGTCTGTATTGCACCAAACTTCACTCTTTTCATATAAGACTATCTCGCCTTTCGCAGTAGACCAATAACTGTTTGCATGACTATAATATATTTGGTCGCCATTTTCATTATTGTGATATTCATATATGCTTGACGAAACAACTTGACCACAGTTTTCACAAGTATAAACCCAACCTTCTTTAACTACTGTTATTGGGTTGCCGTTTTCATCAACCGTTTCGTAAGACTCGTCAATTCTCTCACCGTTTTCATTGTGTTTAACGCTACCAGTCTTATACTCGTAAATTACGTATTGATAACTTTCTTGTGAGCGTTCGTTACAGAAATGTGCTACAAGGCTTTCAATCTCTTCACAGTTTTCGTTCATACCCCATCTACTATCAACGTAGTATCCAAAACCACAAGATTGACAAGCTTCCCACTCACCAACGCCACAATTAACGTTTACTTGATAATCCTTTTTACCAAAAGCAGAGGTGATAACCATTTCGCCACCACATTCGCAACCGTAATCTGCAAGGTTTACAGTTTCTACTTCTGCCTCTTTAAACAATACGGTGTATTTCGTGCCTACGTAATAATTATGATGGTTTGCAACTACGTAATAAGTTTGACCTGCTTCAAAACTGAAAACAATTCCAAAATTGCCGTTGTCAAGATTGCCGTTTTCTCTTATTAAACACTTAAACTCACTGTCATAAATAGATGCAAAGAAGTCAGTCCAAGAATTGTTATTGCTAGTTTTTGAATAGAATTCAACGGTAACGTCTTGGGTAGGAACAAACTTAAATGTGAAGCCGTCTTCTTTAGCAACTGCCTCGCCCATGCTTCCACCACCGATACCAGTATTTGGTTTACCACTTGATGGCTTACCCCAAGGACCGGTGTAATATTCAAGGTTGAAATCACTGTCTAAAGTAAACACTTCTCTCACTGTGCCTTGACCACAAGCCGAGCATTGCTCTTTTTGTTTTGCTACGCCGTCTTCAAAAACTTTCTCGTGGGTGTAATGACATCCATAACCCCAGTTGTACTCGTAATCGGTTATTTCGTTACATTCAGTACAAATCCAGTATGCGTCGATACCGTCTTCACAACAAGTAGAACCTTCAGAAAGTTTAAATTCCATTTTGGTATTGTGATACTTTCTATAAACGTCTCTGTAAACTTCGCCACATTCCGTACATTCGTAATAATTTAAGCCTTCTTGTAAACAACCTGCTGGCTCGTAAGAGTTTTCTTCGTTTAACACGAAGTTGTGGTGAGATTCACCGTCATATTCGCCAGTTACTTTATTGTAATATACAGATTCTGTTGTAATACCCGAAGGGACACTATCGCCACCTACGCTACCAAACAATTGGTTTTTAAGTTCTATAACGTTGATGTTGTTCAAAGTCAAATCTAAAAGACTGATGGTTACGAGGTTGCCGTTTACACCGTTTGCAGAAATCGTGCCATCTGCATTAATCGTAGCAGGTATTCTCTCTTCAATGTTACGATCTAAAACGAAGAAATATTGTACGTTTGCAGGGCTTTCTTGTTCTACGCTTTCATATTTTTCTTCTTCCTTTTTAGCCTCTTCCATTATTGCAAAGAGAGCAATGCTTACGTTTTGTCTTTCGTATGGAACTAATATCATATATTCAGTCCAATCGCCACAGTCTTTTTTAGCAATTGCCCCTGCGATTGAAGAATATCTATGAATACTTACGTATTGATAGAATACCATTGCTTGATATTCGTATTCACATCCGTCTATCTCTATCCAGCCTCTATCTGTGTTTTGATCTGAGTACTCTACGTTTTCTTGGTCTTCTAAGCCCTCTGGAAGAACTATTTCTTCTTCGATATCGCCTATTATATCATCCCAAGTTACGTCGATAGTACCGTTTATAGCCACTTCTACGTCTAAAGATAACTCAAACTCCATATCTGGCATATTTACAACGAAATCTTTAGCACAAACGTGAGCCTTGGTTATAACGCCGTTAGAATCGGTAGTAAAGCCAACGTTAATACCTTCTAACATTTCTACAACCATATTTACCATTTGGTAAACTTGCTCTACTTCCTCTTCTGAAGAATCACCTAAAAGAAGGAGATATGCAGGAAGACCTTGGAGTTCTTCAATCTGCTTAATAACTTCTACGAAAGAAGCGTCTTCACCAAAGATAACGTCGCCAACAGTATACGTTTCTGCCTCTGGAGCATCAAAAATTGCTCTTACGTCGTAATCGTCTGGTGCACCTTGTAATTTTGCAATATTGTTAACAACGTCGAAAATTGCATCTGTAGGTAAACCTTTTTCCGTTAAATATGCAGGGAGGTCTTTTACCTTGAGATTTACTATTTCAGACGCTAATTTCTTAACGTTTGGTAAGAATTCTTCGCCAAAATGTTTGCCTAAAGTGTCTTTTATAGAAAGATGAGCCAAATCGTCGTTTAACGCTCTTACCTTTTCAAAGTCAAGAGTGTATACAGTCTCGCCGTCTACCGTTTCCGGAGTGAAAAGAATGCTTACGACTTTACTTATAGCTTTGTTGATTGCAGGAGCGTTTGCATCTACTAAATCTTTTACAAGATCTAAAATACCACTTTCCGTTAAAACGTTTAAGCTATCACTAGGCATCATTTCCCCAATTATAGACCCAAAGATTTCATCAATAGCGTATTTAATGCTTATTTCATAATTGTTGCTTTCTTCTACTCCAACGAGAATATAAAGGTTTTCGTTCTCTACGATACCCTTGAAAGCAAACGAAGCGTAACCATTTGCAACAGGTCCGTTAAAGATTTGAATTGCACCTATTACTGCACCGTGAATTTGACCGTCTTCTACGTAAAGCATCATTTCAACGGCTTGAAGAGACTTAACTTCGCCCTCAAGTTCTTTCTCGCCTTCTACTATTTCAAACAATTCGTAACTTACGTTATCAATCTTAATAGAAATGCCGTTTACACCTTGTAACGTTTGAATAACGTCGATATAACCAGCCTCTACTTGATGAACAAGTCCACAGTAAACACATTTTCCGTTAACAAAACTGTGGTCTACTGCTGGAGTTGTTTCCGTCGTTTGAGTAAATCCACAAGCACGACAAACTTCTACTTTATAGCCTGCTGTTTGACAAGTAGGAGCAACTTCTCTAAGCAATGCAAAATCGTGTGAAGCAACACCCGTTTCGCCACGGTATTCGCTTACTTGACAATGTTTACATACCCAAACTTCATAACCTACGCCTGCACAAGTGCTTTCTATTGTGTGAGAATATTTGAAAGTGTGGTTACATGGTTTATTACAGTGTTTACACTTGCCGTCTTCCATGTAGTGTCCCTTTGCTTTACCATTGTTTTCATCACGCTTTCTACAATGTTTACAAAGTTTATCCTCTTCACAAGTAGGTTCTTCTCTATCCCATTCGTGATCAACTTCATCAGTGTAATCAGTGTTTGCAAATATTGCATCACATCTAGAACACTTATGAGAAGTGTAGCCCTTGCTAATACAAGTAGGTGCGTGAACTTCATCAACTATACTATGTCCAAGTGCTGGAGTTGGATTTTTTGTAGTAACGTATCCACAGTCTTTACAAGTACATTCAGTATAACCTGCAGTAGTGCATGTCGACGCTACTACGTTTGTATTGTACTTATGTGCTGTTTTCTTTTCGGTAATGAAATATTCGTTATCGCAGTGTTCACATTCGTAAACTACTTTACCCTCTTTTTCGCAAGTAGGAATCTCTGTTCTTTCCTCATTTCTATGCCACTTGTGTCCATGCGCTTGAGTCTTAACCTCGTAAGCAACTTGACATCTAGTACATTCGTGCTTTTCATAGCCGTCTTGCGTACAAGAAACGTCTACGTGGAGGTCTTCTCTTTCTGCCCAGTTATGTCCAAGAGCAGGAACTCTATTACTATATTCTTTATAGCCACAACGACGGCAAACGGTTAAAGTGTATCCACCCTCTAAACATGTTGCAGGAAGAACGGTTACCGAACCCTCGGTATAGTGTCCGTAAATAGCACAACGCTCTTGTGGACTCATCTTTGCTACTGAATAATATGAGAAGTGGTTGGTTTCAAATTCTGCATAGCCTTGACCGTCGATTTCAATATATCTAGCCTCGATAAGTACTGGGGTTTCGCCCTCAATATACCAAATTACTATATCTTCTGGATCTTGACCGTCTAAGTCGTAAGGAATTCTAATGGTTATATAACCGTTAAACTGTGTAACAGCCTCGCCGTCAACTTGCATTTCAAAGTTGTAGATTTCGCTATCGCCTAAAAGTGCAAGTTGGTCTTCATTGAGTTTGCCCTTTGCCTCGTCTAATTCTGCACCGTCTAACGTGCCGGCAGAAAGAGATACGCTAGAGCCTTCGCCTATTTGACCTTTAGTTTGCTCGTCTAATTTAAGCGTTGCATCGCCAACTGAAAGTTTTTCTGCATCTTTAACAACGTTAGCGTCAACTTCGTCTTCTACTATATGTAATACGCTTTCAGTGTGTAAACAGCCTCCGTTTTGACAAGTGTAAACTAAATAGTTTCCATCTTGAACACCTGCATCAAGTTTATGTGCAGATTCATCTATGTCATAATTTTCGGTATAACTATGGCTACAAACACAAGTATAAGTCTTTACACCTTCGCTAACACAAGTAGCAGGAGTTGTAATCGTACAAGTATAAGTATGGCTTTCGTATGCGTCGCCAGTTTTTACTATGGTTGTTTGGCAAGTAGGACACACACCAGAAGTTTCTACGTGATACCAACAAGTTTCTCCATCTTCTCTCTTTTCTACTTCAACCCACTCGATATCATCTTCTGCGTGTCCTGTTGCTTTGTAACTTTCCGGAACTTTCTCTTCGGTATAATCACAATGCTTACAACCATACGTAACGTAACCGTCTTCAGTACAAGTAGGAGCAACGTCTTCTATAACCTCTAATTCGTGAGGAATTTTTGCAACACGAACGTCGTCGCAACGAGTACAGTAACCCTCTTCCGTACAAGTAGGAGCAACCTCGTCGTGACCTAACGCCTCGATTTCTTCACTATATCTTGCCTCTTCGCATCCTCTTGAACATACGTAAACGGTTAAACCACTATTTAAACAAGTTGCATCATAACTGTTTGCTGTGTCTACAACGTAGTCGTGTCCACCAAGAGACTCTACTACGTCATCTTTATAATTATGCACGCAATTTTTACACTTGTAAGTAGTATATCCGTCTTCAGTACAAGTTGGGGCAACGGTTTCAATAGCCTCCATTTCATGCTCGCACTTAGAAAGAGTTATCTCTCTTTCAGCTTGACAGTTTTTACAAACGTATTTTGCTAAACCTTCGTGTTCACAATCAGATTCGGTAACAACTACGTATTCTTCGTCACAATCGGTAATACCAGTTTCGTTTACCTTTTGCTCGTTTTGACAGTTTGCACACTTTTGTAATACGTATCCACCGTGTTCACAAGTAGCCTCTACAGTTTCAACGTTTTTCCAATCATGCTCTAAAGCATCGATAGGTACTTCTCTTTGAGTTTGACAGTCAGGACAAACGTAAACGTCAGCGCCGGCAACTCCACAACGAGGAGCAACTCTATGACTAAACGCCTCGTTTGCGTGATTGATTGCAGGAATTACGAGAGCCTCTTCGTTTGCAACTTCTTGCTCTGCATTTACATCTAAATAACTCTTTTGACAACCGTCACAATACCAAGTATCTTTAACACCGTCTTCACTACAAGTTGCTGGTGTTCCATCAACCTTTTCGAGTGAGTGAACGTGTCCTACCGTTGGAATGCTAGTAGTGGTAGTTTCTCCACAAACTTGACACGTTAAGAGCAATACGCCCTCTTCTGTTTCGGTTGGTTGTTTAGTTACAACGCCTTCGTCAAAGTCGTGTGCTTCTTTGTTTCCACTTTGCTCGCCACATTCACATTCGTACCAGTGAAACTCGCCGTCTTTTTGCAAAACGGTAAGTGCGTGACTGCACGTCGCAGAAGAACTTTCAACTACGCTTTCAAAAACGCTTTCGCTCTCTTGAGAAACGCTCTCTACTGAAACGCTTTCTTTTGTGGAAGTGTTACCTGTTTTTTTACAACCGACTAAACCAATCGTTGTAAAGGTAACCATCAACAAGCACATTAAGCCTATCAATAACTTCTTCATCTTTCTTCTCCTTTTGATGAATTTTTTTCTTAAAAATAAACAACCCTCTTTCCTATTTTCGCCTCTTGGGGAAAACAGGAAAAAGGGATTTTAACGAATTTAATACTTTAATTTAATTATATACTATAATTATATTAACAGTGAATCTATAATTTGTCAAGAGTTTTTTTATAATACTCCTCTTATAAATTATAAACGTGGCACAAAACTCCTTTAGGAGTTTTTTTCGCCTTTTATAAATAAGAGATTTTTGACGTAAAACACGCTCCTAGCAAAAGCAAGGAGCGTTGACTTTATCTATAATATCTTTGGTAATAGCATTTTTTACAATTTGGCTTTTGAGGAGGTGGACAAGGAGGAATTTCTTCCTCGCAAGGCAACCGTTTTGTACAAGGCTTAGGTTTAGGTTTTTCACAGCATATTGAAGAAACCACTAGCCCTGCAACAACCCCCACAGCCAAAGCCTCGAAGTTTTTCATAAGTATCCTCCCTTTTATAAGAGTCTACTATATAATATGTAATTTTTCTTAACACTGTGAAAAGAATAAATCGTGACGGCAACGTGGCAATGTGACGTTGGGAGCGTGACGCTCCACTCCTTATTTTACCCCTACAAAGTGAGTTTTAAAGGGTTAGATACGAGCAAGACAAGGCGTTTGCTTTTTAGAGGCAGGGAGCGACCTCTTTGGTCGCAGGAATGTCTATAAAAAGCAAAGAACAAAGTATTGCGAAGTATATAAGTCTTTAAAGTATTTAAAGGATTAGATGCGAGCAAAAGAAGGCTCGCTTTAAAGGATAAGACACGATAGACCTCTGTGGTCATCGGGGTTTAGACTTTAAAGCAGTAACGCACTTTTGCGAAGTATATAAGCCTTTAAATTAGATGAATTGAAGAACATCAACCAATATAGCAAATCCTAAAATAAATATTAAACCTACGCCGTGTATAATTCCCTCGATTTTTCGACTTATAGGCTTACCTCTTACCCACTCGATTAAACAAAATACTATTCTTGAACCGTCTAATGCAGGGATTGGTAAAAGGTTGAAAACTGCTAAGTTTACACCTATCATTGCGGCAATTTCTAAAGCGTAAACAAAGCCGTAACTAATAATTTTAGTAGTCGTTACAATGGTTGTAACCGTGCCACCTACGGCGTTGATACCTAATGCACCAGTTAAGAGTTGACCTAGCGTTTTAAGTATCATACCTCCTACCCTTATAGAGTAGCCAAACGCATGACCTATGGTTTGGAAAAATCCTAATTTTTGATATTTTGCAGTAGTATAATAGCCGTACTCAAAAGAGTTGATGCCAAAATATGCAAGCACTTCACTTTGGCTACTTTTATCAACGCTTTCCCAGTTTTCGTCGAGTTCTACCATAACGGGAACAGATGCTTCGTAGCCCGTTCTTCCTACCCAAAAAGTAACTACGTCGCCTGCTTTTTTATCTTCTAGCACGCTGATGAAATCTTCATAGGTATATAAAAACTCTTCAAAATCGTGATAAGTTTCGCTTGCGTCTATACCCCTATCTACGAGTTTTTTAATGTAATCGCCCTCTTTAAACCACTTGCTTTCGGTTACTTTAAGCATCATAGTAGAGCCTATTCCAAGTGCTTTGTAGCAGTCGCTTACCATCGTGACGTTTTTGCACTCTACGTCGCACCTTAGTTTTACCGGCACGTTGTCAATTTGCTTTCCGTCACGAATAATATCAACTAAAACTATATCGCCTTGCTTTTTGTGATTGAGCGAGGCAACGAGGTCGGTAGCGATAAAGATATTGGTTTTATGCTTGCCGTTTTCTTCTTTTATAGAAACAATTAAATCGTCGTCTTGAAGTGTGTAACCAACGTATGCACTATCTTCTATAAACTTGCCACCACCCATAACCGTTTGACCGTAGCAACTCATAGAAATTATAATGATGAGCAAGGCTAAAAGATAGTTCATAGTTGCTCCTGCAACTAAAACGAGTATTCTTTGCCACGGCTTTTTATTGTTAAAACAGTTTGGATCGTCGCCGTCGTCGTCTTCGCCCTCAAAAGCACAAAAACCACCTATAGGCAATGCTCTTATAGAAAAATCTTCGCCAGATTTCATCTTCTTTTTAAAGATTGCCGGCCCCATACCTATTGCAAATTCGTTGATTTTAAATTTAAAAAGTTTACCTACAACGTAATGACCGAACTCGTGTACGGTTATCATTATCATAAGTATAAGTAACGCTCCCATAACAAAACCAACGGTTTTTAGCGAGGAAGCAAATGAAAGTAAATTACTAGTTATCAATTTTTAACTCCTACCTTTTGATAAACCAACTCTCTTGCCATGTGGTCGGTATATAATAAACTGTCTTTAGTTACTTCTAACCTTTCTATTTTGCCCAATACGTGCTCAATTAAGTCAGAAATATCGTAAAAACCTATTTTATCTTGTAAATAAAGTCCAACTGCCACCTCGTTTGCAGCGTTCATTGCACAGGCAAAGTTGTCGCCCATTTCAAACGATTTTAACGCTAAACTAAAGCAAGGATATTTGTCTTCATCAATTTTTCCAAACGTCAAACTCTTGCCTGCAAGTTCTAAAAGAGGAACGTCCGTTCTAAGTCTTTCGGGATAGGTTAAAGCGAGTTGAATTGGTATTTCCATTGACGGAAAACCAAGTTGAGCCATTACTGCACCGTCGTCAAATTCTACCATCGAGTGAATTATACTCTCGGGATGCACGATTGCCTCTACTTTAGATAACGGAGCATTGTATAAGTGACACGCCTCTATAACCTCTAAACCTTTGTTCAAAAGAGTTGCACAATCTATCGTAATCTTCTTGCCCATAAGCCAGTTTGGATGTTTTAACGCCTCTTGTGCTTTTAACGAGGCAACCTCTTGCTTTGTGTAATTTCTAAACGCACCACCACTTGCAGTTAAAATAAGTTTTTTAAACTTGGCGTTTAAATCAAAGTTTAAACATTGGAAAATTGCAGAATGCTCGCTATCTACTGGAATAAGTCTTACTCCCTTTTCTCTAACGGCTTTCATTACGATATTTCCACCTGCAACGAGTGTTTCTTTGTTGGCGAGTGCTACGTCTTTACCAAGACTTATAGCCTCTAAAACAGGCTCCATACCTGCAAAGCCCGAAACGGCTGCCATTACTATATCACAGTCCTCGGTTATTGCGTGGAGCATTGCCTTTTCGCCAGTATAAAGCGTAGTACCGAAAGGAATTTCGGTAAGTTTAGACGCAGCAACGCTATCCGTTAGACAAGCAATTTTAGGCTTAAATTCGTTTATCTGCTTTGAAAAAAGTTCTACACTTGAATTAGCAGCAAGTGATACTATTTGAAATTTATCGCTATGGCGGGCAACGGTATTTAAAACTTGTCTACCTATTGACCCCGTACTGCCAAGAAGGGCTATTTTTATCATAATATTCCTTTAAAAAATATGCTCACCCATAATTTAAGTGAGCATTTTATATTAGTTTATTCTCAACTTTGAAAGTTTATTCTCACGCAATAAGCACCGGCAATATAGCACAGAACAAAAATGCAATGAGAGGGGCTTCAAATAAAAGACCGTCTATTCTATCCATAACCCCACCGTGACCTGGTAGAAGTTTACCCATATCTTTTATGCCAAGTTTACGTTTCATAAGGCTTTCAACCAAATCGCCAAGTATAGTAAATACTGCACCTACAAAACCTATTGCAATGTAAAGCAATATTTCTTCCCATATATTAGAAAGATAATGAACGGTATATCCCGTAGCATTATAAAGCACCGTACAAACGAGAACTGCAGCGATAACACCACCCAAAAGTCCACCTATAGCACCACTAATCGTTTTATTTGGACTAACTTTAGGGCAAAGTTTAGGGCCTTTAAACGAACTTCCTACAAAGTACGCCATAACGTCTGCTAACGGACTTACTGCAAATGCAAGCACTAAAGCAGAATAAGGTGCTAAATGGTTTATCGCTACTAAACATACTAAAAGACCAGACGGATAAACCATTGAAAGGAAAGTTAATGCAATTCCTTCTACGGTTACCGTTTCGTGACAAGGTACGGCAACTGCTAAAACTGCCAAAATAGCAGTCATAGTTATTATAACAGCCCACTCAATACCAAATAAAGACATCATTGGTAAAAGGAAGATTGGATATAAAACCGTAATTACCCTGTGTGGTTTAACTATTTTTTTTTCAAATATACGAAGCATCTCGTTTGCACCGAGGGCTGCCATACATAAAAGCATAAAGTCAAAGAGGAACGTGCCAAGCGTAGTGCCGTAAACGTCAACTTTTACAAACGCCTTAAGTAAGAAAAATACAACCCAAACTATAGCGATAGATGCCCCTGTGATAATTCGTTTAAGCATTTTCTATACCACCAAATCTTCTTTTCCTACCGTAAAACCATTCGATAGCCTTTTTTGTTTCTTCCTTGTTAAAATCTGGCCATAAAACGTCGGTAAAATAAAATTCTGCATACGCACATTGCCAAAGGAAAAAGTTTGAAAGCCTCATCTCGCCACTCGTTCTTACAACGAGGTCGATATCTGGGAGGTCTGCCGTATATAACGCCTTGGAAATATCCTCTTCGGTTATTTCTTCGCCTTTTCCTTTTAACAAATTAAACGCACGTACAAGTTCGTTTCTAGAACCATAGTTTAAAGCAATGTTTAAAACGTATTCGTTAAAACACGCAGTATCTGCCACTAGTTTTTCGCATCTTTCTCTAAGTCCCTTGCTTACGGGAGATAGGTCGCCAGAAATAACTAGACGGGCTTTTTTTTCATATAATTTTTTAGAGTATTTTTTCAAAAAGTTGTCCAATAAGTCGAATATCGCATCAATTTCTTCTTTTGGGCGTGACCAATTTTCCGTGGAAAAAGCATATAAACTAACCACAGTAACACCGTTATTAAAACACTCTTCTAACACGTCTATTATAGCGTCTGCACCTTTTTTATGCCCAAACGTTCTTGGCTTTTGGCGTGCCTTTGCCCACCTGCCGTTTCCATCCATAATAAAGCCGACGTGTTTAAGTTTTCTCTCTTTATCAGCCATTATACTGTAAGAATTTCCTTCTCTTTTTCCGCAGTGAGTTTTTCAACAGCTTCAATAGCCTTGGTTACAGACTTTTCAACGTCTGCCTCGTAGCCTGCGTATTCGTCGTCGGTCATCTCTTTTGCTTTATTCATTTTCTTAAGAGAGTCAAGACAATCTCTTCTAATGTTTCTAAGTGCAACCTTAGATTCTTCACTCATCTTTTTAACTTGCTTAACGATTTCCTTTCTTCTCTCTTCGGTAAGAGTTGGGAAAACAAGTCTTATAACGTTACCGTCGTTAGTTGGGTTAATACCGATATCAGAAACTTGAATTGCCTTTTCGATAGTTCTAAGTAAAGACTTATCCCAAGGAGAAATTACTAAACATTGTCCGTCTTGAACGGCAATGTTACCAACTTGGTTAATAGGAGATAATTCTCCGTAATAGTCTACTCTAATTTTGTCAAGAACGTGAGGATTTGCTCTTCCTGCTCTAATAGACGCTAAATCCGAACGGAAAACGTCGGTAGTTTTTTGAAATCTTTCTTCTGCCTCGAGAATTATCATCTCAACTTTTTCTATATCTAATGCCATAATTGTTCTCCTTATATATTATTCAGTATAACTAAAATATACCGTAGTTTACATAATTATATATTATTTTTTTGTAAAATGCAATACGTTTGCAAAATTCTTATAATTTTAAAATGTAAAAGTGAAATTATAATTTTGATTGATAAAGGTAAAGTATTAGATGCGAGTAAGACAAGGTTTTTGAGTGCTTGGGGCAAGGGAGCGACCTTGTTGGTCGTAGGAATTGCAACAAGCCACAAAAAACGCCGTATTACGAAGCATATAAGCCTTTACATAATCAAACACAAATTATAATTGAACTATCTTAGTATACGATTGTGCCTGCCGTATCGCCCGTTACTGCATTTACTATTGAATTTTCACCCTCTAAACCGAAAGCGTGAATTTTAAGTCCGTTTTCTTTACACATTACTACTGCTGAAGTGTCAAGTGCTTTAAGACCTAAATTTACGTACTCGTCATAGGTGAGTTTGTCAAACTTTTTAGCGTTTGGATTTTTCTTTGGATCGCTATCATAGATACCGTCGATATTCTTTGCAAGTAAAAGAGCATCTGCTCCGATTTCTACTGCTCTAAGTGCAGCACCAGTATCCGTTGTAAAATAAGGATTACCCGTGCCACCACCAAATACAACGACTTTGCCTTCTGCAAGATATCTTTTTGCGTTTTTATAGTTGAAAGTTTCGCCTATCCCACTTATAGAAAGGGCTGTCATAACTCTAGCCTCTACGCCGTGTTTTTCAAGAGCATCTGAAACTGCTAAAGCATTGATTACCGTTGCAAGCATACCCATATAATCTGCAGTTGCACGCTCCATTTCGTCGCCTTGTCTACCTCTCCAGAAATTACCACCACCAACTACGATGGCAACGCCAACGCCGAGTTTAGCAACGTCTGCTACTTGTTTTGTAACTTGTGAAAGGGCTACGGTATCATATCCGTGACCTTTTCCACCAGAAAGAGCCTCTCCACTTATTTTAAGTAATATTCTTTGGTATTTTGCTTGCATAATATTCTCCTTATCTTATATTGTTTAGAGCTAATGCCCATTGTAGTTTTGTTTTAAAAAAATGGGGGTGCTACTCGCACCCCCAAAATTAACTTTTTTAGGGGTAGTTTTACTATCCCTTATTATTTTTTCATTGCGTCAACTTGTGCTTGAATTTCTTCAGCAAAGTTTTCTTCTTTCTTTTGAAGACCTTCACCCATTTCAAAACGAACGAATCTTCTAATAGAAATCTTTTCACCGATAGTTGCAGTAGCTTCAACAACTACTTGCTCGATGGTCTTGTCTGGATCTTTAACGAACTTTTGGCAAAGGAGACAGTTGTCTTCGTAGAAAGACTTAATTCTACCTTCTACCATTTTGTCAACGATCTTTTCTGGCTTGCCTTCTTCAAGTGCTTGAGCACGAAGAATTGCCTTTTCCTTTTCGATTACGTCTGCAGGAACTTCTTCCTTTGTAACGTATGCAGGGTTAGATGCTGCAATGTGAAGAGCGATGTCGTGAACGATAGATTTGAACATATCGCCTTTTGCAACGAAGTCAGTTTCGCAGTTTACTTCTAAAAGTACGCCAACTTTACCACCCATGTGGATGTAGCTATCTACGATACCTTCAGCTGCAATTCTACCAGCCTTCTTTGCTGCTTTAGCAATACCCTTTTCTCTAAGGTAATCTACTGCTTTTTCCATATCGCCGTCGCATTCAACGAGTGCGTTTTTGCAGTCCATCATACCAGCGCCGGTTCTTTCTCTTAATACCTTAATATCCTGTGCGGTGAAATTCATAATTGTTTCTCCTTAATAGTTTTAAATTAAGCTTCAACTGGTGCTTCTTCAACTGGTGCTTCTTCAACAGCTGGAGCATCTTCAACGTTACGTCTTACAGCGTCTTCACCTTGCTTTGCTTCAATAACAGCGTCTGCAATGATAGATGCGATAAGTTTAACGGCTCTGATAGCGTCGTCGTTACCAGAAATTACGTAGTCAACGAGGTCTGGATCACAGTTAGTATCAGTGATAGCTACTACTGGAATACCAAGTTTCTTTGCTTCCTTAACTGCATTTGCTTCACAGTTAGGGTCAACTACGAACATAACGCCTGGGATACCTTTCATTTCTCTGATACCACCGAGGTTGTATAAAAGTTTGTCTCTTTCTGCTTTAAGTCCTAAAACTTCTTTCTTTGGAAGAAGATCGAATTCGCCGGTCTTTTCCATGTTGTCAAGCTTGTTAAGTCTATCAATTCTAGTTCTGATAGTCTTGAAGTTTGTTAAAGTACCACCAAGCCAACGGCTGTTTACGTAGTACATACCACATCTTTCAGCTTCTTGTTGGATAGCTTCTTGAGCTTGCTTTTTAGTACCTACAAATAATACGGTCTTGTCAGCCTTAACTGCGTCTACTACAAACTTGTATGCTTCTTCAACAAGGTCAACAGTGATTGCAAGGTCGATAATGTGAATACCGTTTCTTTCGCCGTAGATGTACTTTTTCATCTTTGGGTTCCATCTTCTCGTTTGGTGACCGAAGTGCACGCCTGCTTCGAGAAGTTGCTT
>JAFVSF010000238.1 GCA_017503885.1 Clostridia bacterium | reverse complement strand
TATTTTATATTTCAGATTTTAAGGCGTTAGAGCATTTGTATTACGGTAAAAAAATACCTGATGACAACGTAAAATATATAGGAAATAGGCAGATTTATGCACACGTGGCCCACGAGAGTAGAGAAGAACGAGATTTTACGACCTCTGTTTTGGGTATGGAAATTTCTCCTTTTAACAGTGGAGATATTCGTACTCCGTCTGTTATATATAATTGCGAAGGTAACCTCGATTGTAATCGTTTACGCTATCAATCGCACAAAATATATAAAGGAAGAAAGGCTATTGACGGCTTGCCTTTTTCACGAGAAACAGAAGATACCGAAACATTAGAAATAACTTTAGCAGATGATGAAAATAAAGTTGAATTTACTTTGTTTTACACAGTTTTTGCAAGTGTTGACGTTATAACTAGGTATCAGCGAATTAAAAATACAGGAAAGGCAGATATAACTATACAAAAATTTGCTAGTATGTGTTTAGATTTTTACGGCATGGACTACGACGTGATAACTTTGGAGGGTATGTACCTTTACGAGCGTGCCAAAGTGTCGAGAAACAAACTTGAACGTGGTACGTTTAAAAACGAGAGTTTAACGGGGACTAGTTCACATAACAAAAATCCGTTTATTGCAATTTGTTCGCAAAACGCCGATGAAGATAACGGAGAAGTGTACGGCTTTAATTTAGTGTACAGTGGAAATTTTGCAGAAGAAGTATCGGTAAGTTTTTTAGGGGATACTAGAGTTCTTGCTGGAATTAGTGATACAGGGCTTTTATGGACGCTTAAAGAGGGGGAAACGTTTTCCTCGCCCGAAGTTGTAATGACGTATACAGATAATGGTATAGGTCAAATGAGCAGGAATTTCCACGACCACGTAAGAGAGAGTATTATAGAAAAAGAATTTGTAAATTCGCTCCGTCCTATCGTGATAAATTCGTGGGAGGCAAGTTATTTTGAGGTTAGCGAGCAAAAGGTGTTAGAATTGGCAAGGTCGGCAAAAGAGAGTGGGGCAGATACCGTCGTTTTAGATGACGGTTGGTTTAGACCTAACGACAGGCAAGGTCTTGGCGATTGGCGAACTGATGCGAAGAGATTTCCGTCTGGTATAAAGGGCTTGGCAGATAAAATACACGACATGGGTTTAAAATTCGGTCTTTGGCTTGAGCCTGAAATGGTAAACGAAAATAGCGACTTGTATAGAACGCACCCAGAATATATTTTAACAACATCAAAAAAACCTTTAATCTCTCGAAGTCAATATATTTTAGATTTAACTAGAGACGAGGTTGTAAACACCATTGCAGATAGGATTAGCGAAGAACTTGAAGGTGCTGAAATAGACTATATAAAGTGGGACTTTAACCGTTATGCTACCGAGGCAGGGTCTTACGTAACTCCTCAAGGCGAGGTGTATCACCGTCAAATGCTTGGAAGTTATAAGTTGTTTGAAAAATTAAAAAATCGACTTATAGGCGTACTTTTTGAGACTTGTTGTGGTGGAGGAGGCAGATTTGACCTTGGTATGCTATACTATTCTCCACAAATTTGGACAAGCGACAATACCGACCCTTATGCAAGAGTGTTTATTCAAAACGGAACTAGCGTTGCTTACCCAGTGTCAACTATAAGTTGCCACTTTACAAAAGGCGATTGCACGAGTGGAAGAGAGTCTACTTACGAGTTTAGATATAACGTAGCGTCGTTTGGTAGTTACGGATACGAACTTGATTTGAGCGAGTATTCAAGCGAGGATAAAAAAGCGTTTAGAGAATTTTCTGAAAAATATCGCCAAATTGAAGATTTGAATTTAAGAGGCGATTTGTATCGTTTAATTTCGCCAGAGAATAGTTCGTTCTATTCATATATAAAAGTTTCTAAGAATAAGGAAAAGGCATATCTTACTTTCTTAGAACTTAATGCTACTGGTTTTGTAGAAAGTACGGTTTTAAAGTTAAAAGGTTTAGACCCAAATAAAGCATATAAAAACTTAAATACAGGTGTTGTATTGCACGGCTCAACTTTAATGAACGTTGGTATACGTATTGGTGATTTGTATAGAAAAAACCGCAGTGACGGATACACGGTTTTATTTGAAGCCGTAGAGTAAAAAAT
>JAFVSF010000237.1 GCA_017503885.1 Clostridia bacterium | reverse complement strand
TCATCACCTCACTTATATAAAGTTTTTAAAAGGCGGCAGAATTACCTACCGCCTTTCACTAATTATTATTTATTTAAGCAGTGATACCAACCCACGCACTTAAGCCTTCGATTAATAATGGTGCGCCCATAGCGACTACGAAAATAATTATGATACCGATAATAAGGTTTTTAACCATATCACGAGCATTAATTTTTTCTTCGTTTCTATGTGCAATAGCTATACGGATACCAATGTACGCACCCCACACCACTACAACCGCAGCGAGTGCAAGGATTATGTAAATCCAAAAACTATCCATTAATGTGCTGATGTTTGTAACAATTTGAGCAAGGCTATCATTTAGCGTTGCTGCCATTAAATTATTCATCATACGCCACCTCCTACATTAAAAGTGCTGATGCACTTGTTGCGGGAAGGTCAGTACCAATCCACGCTGCAAGACCATTGATTAAAAGCGGTGCGCCCATAGCGATAACAAACATAATGACTACGCCGATAATAAGGTTTTTAACCATACCACGAGCGTTAATCTTTTCTTCGTTTTTATGCGCAAGCATAATCTTAATGCCGATATACGCACCCCAAACTACGACCACTGCCGCCATTGCAAGGATTATGTAAATCCAGAAAGAGTTCATAAGTTCACTAATTTTTGAAACGATACCACTAAGGCTACCGTTTAATGTTGTTGCTGCTAATAAATTATTCATTTTTTAATTCTCCTTTTTTATTTATTTTTTCTTTTTTTCTTTATAATAAACAGTGTTGCTATGCCACCACCGGCAAGTACACCGAGAGCAATGATTATGCCCGTAACTAATCCAGAGTTTGTCCCACTTACCGTTTCTTCGCCTTGCGGTTCGTCGTCATTTGAATCGCTTGGATTTTCAGGTTCAGTAGGTTTATCTGGTGTTTCAGGCTCCGTTGGCTTATCTGGTTCAACCGGTTCTTCCTTATCGTCGGGCTGTTCGGGATTATTCGGTTGTTCAGGCTCATTTGGTTCAACGGGTTGTTCGGGTTCAACTTCTTCTTGTATTACTAATTGCATTTGGTCATAGACGTTTCCCTCTTGGTCCATAAGCACCAAATCATAAGTACCTATAAGGTTAGAATAATTAAACTCGTGTTTTCCTTTAAGACTGTGAATTTGACTATCACCATTATGTACGACAAGTAAATTCATAGTATCGGTTTTATCATCTCCACATTCACACCTATAACTAACGTGGACTAATTTTGCATCCTTAACGTCAACAAATTCCACCTTGTATATGTGTTCGTGCGGTTTAACTTCACCGTCTTCAGGCGTTTGGTTTTCGCCAGAATCAGGGACTTTCGGCGGTGTTCCCGTGTCGGGATTTTCTTCTTCATTATCGTCTGGATTTTCTGGATTAGTAGGCTGTTCGGGAATAGTCGGCTGTTCAACTTCTTCATCTTCTATATATCCGTTATCACCACTTGTTACAAAATCTGAAATATAACTGTACTCACAAATTTTACATTCGTGCTTTGTATAACCAATTTCAGTTTCCGTTGCTTCTTTAATAATCGTTTCATAATCGTGTCCTTTAGGCGAAACGTAATCTGTAACGTATTTATCGCCACAATCAACGCAAACGTGACTCAAATATCCGTATGAAACACAAGTAGGTTTAACCAACACTTCCTCGTGCGTATGCCCTTTGGGTTCTATTATGTTAGTTTCATAATAATAACCACAAATCTCACAAACGTTTATTACTGCCCCATAATCTAAACAAGTTCTTTCCTTGTTTACTGAATCAATTAGATGTCCTTCAGGTTCTACGATATCCCCGACGTATGCATACCCACAAGAATTGCAAGTATATACGCTATACCCTGAAGTTGTACAAGTAACTTCTACCGTTTCACTAATTGAATAGTCGTGCCCTAACGGCTCTATCTTGTTATCCGTGAATTCGTATCCGCAAGTCGTACAAAAATGCGTTGTATATCCCTGATGAACGCAATCTGGTTCTACTATAATTTGCGTAAACGTATGACCAAATTCGTCCGTTATACTATCCGAATACTCATATCCACAAAACTTACAAGTGTGTTTAGTAAACCCTTTTTCAGAACACGTAGCATCAATAATTTCACTAGCGTATTCGTGACTACAATTAGTAGTTTCATCTGCAAAAACTTGGCTGTTTTTACTGAAAAAGGGTGTAAAAATTACTGCTACCGCAAAAACGGCAAACAGCAACCCTAATCTAAATTTAGTTTTTGTCAATATTTAACCTCCTATAATTTAATTGCGGTGCTCTGTAATTCTGCTAACTTTGACAGTTCAAGCGATACGTAATCAGCCATCTCCATAATCTTTTGCGCAACAGCTCTTGGATACTCTTCCATTAGTGAGTAAAGTAACGTAGGTTTATTCTCAAGCTTTGCCGTTAAGACTAAATTACTATCTCTGCCGACAAGAATGTCGGTAAACGCTTTAAGTTTTGCATTAATATCGTCCACAATGCTTTCCCACTCTAAATCGAGTTTATGCAATTTTTCTTTCTTTTCATCATCAAGCGTTTTGTCCATTTTTAGTTCTTCGGCTTCTATTGCGAACAATATCTTTTCTTCTTCGCTCATACCGTCTCTTTTATAGATGTCAAAAACGTAATCATTCTTGTCAAAAAGCACTGCTTCTCGTTTAGAAATATCCGCTTTACCTTCCTTGAAATACACGTCTTTTAATTTGTATGACGGCGTAAACTTTGTCCAAATAGGTTCATATCCACGAACTGATACTATTGCGTCGCCCTTTTCGTCACCGTTTAGACGTTCAAGCATACCTACCGTTATTAACGGCTGATTTGATGCTCCCGTATTACTACTTGCAGGATTTTCGGCGTTAGTATTAACTGAAAAGTTTTTAACCTTTTTCTGTCCGCATAAATCCGAAAACTCTTTTCTCGTTTCTGGATCGTCAGAACCAATAAAGATTTTAACGTTGCAGTTGGTTTTTACAATGTCGCCTACATCTCGACCATATTTTGCGGTCAGTTGACTAAACGACTGTAATACAAACAAATACCTTATACCTCTCGACCTTGCTACCGTTACCATACCTTCAATGTTCTCGAACTTCGGAAGGTTGCCAAACTCATCTAGAATAAAATATGTATTGCGCTTCAATATCGCTGTTTCTGTTTGCTTTCTTCTTAGATTTAGGTTTGCTTTTTCTACAAGTTCTTTATACATCTGGGTAATGAATAGCATTACAAATCTATGACGTGTAAATCTTTCATCAGGAACGATTATAAATACAGCGTTTGGCTCTTCGTCCATATTGACTATATCTATTTCGTTTTCACTTGTTAGCGACATTATGCCATCATCTGATAATTGATGCATATAACTATTTACTTCCGACAAATACGACGTTAAAGTTTTATCACTTGTTATTAAAACGGTATTTACTAATCCTCTAACTTTAGAGAACTCATCTCTATCTTCAAGCAAATATTGTTTTAACGCAGTCGTATCTTCCGAACAATATTTCGTTATATTGTGATAAACGTTGAAAAGCAATAATTGTTTTTCTTCCATCTTACCCTTAATACAATCTTCACAAAACGCCATAACAAGTCCGAAAATAAGGTTTCTTGCGCCTTCTTCCCAAGTCGGCTGGTCTTTATTCTGCACGGGACATATCGTATATACAAGGTCCATAGCATTTTCGTAAATCTCGTCCTTTAATTCTTGCACTCTCGTTCTTGCATCCTTATATGATAGGAACACTTCTCCACCGCCGTAATATTTTCCGTCTTTGTTCTCCAAATTATTTTCGAGTTCTTTTACAAGACGTATTCTGCGGACCAAAACACTCATAGGATTCCAGCGTGCTGACGAATAAGGTTCTCTTAAATCAAGCGTTGTTATTTTATATCCAGCTTTTTCAAGACTTTTTGCGTGTTTTTCATAGAGTTCTTTTTTAGGGTCGGATATTACAATGCTCGGTCTGTCTTTACTTCTACCTAAAACAGATATATTTTGGTCTACAAAGCCTGTCGTTTTACCACTTCCGGTTGTGCCTACTATTAAGGCATGTAATTGGCTTGTCGTTATAACCTCTACGTCTTTTCCTTTTTTCTCTGCACCTATAACTATTCCGTCCTGATTTTCTTCCACTTTTTTGAAGTCCATCACTTTGAACTCTTTAAGTTTTTTTAGTTTTTTTGCCGTCAACCACTCCGTATCTTCTAAATCGTTTTCGTTTAGTGCTATATTTTGAGCATCTATACGATACAACATTAGATAACCTATCATTATTAGCCCGTCTATTACGCCGTTAAGCAGCCAATAGTTCCTCTCGGAAAGAATATCGCCAAGACTATTTGCACCGCCCAGAGCAAACAATAACATTGTTAAAACGGCAACAAAAGCAAATATGAATCCCCACATTATAAATTCAAGACTATGGGATTTCTTCTTTTTATGTCTTAATGCTTTATCTCTATTCAATAACTATAATTCTCCTCATTAAATTTTTCTAGGCTTTCGCCGTTTGCCCTTGCTCTTTCCATTTCAATCTCACGTTCTATATCTTGCAAGCGGTGGGAAAAATCTCGCTCTAACAATTCGCTTTCACTCCCAAACGTTAAGAAAAATTTATCAAGCCTACGTTTAATTTTCTTTTTTGAAATACTTAAACTTTTTCGTAGTTTCCTATCACTTGGCTTGTATTTTTTTCCTTCTTTGCGTTCGTAATATTCGGGTTTAATGAATTTAGCAAGACCTATTACCAAATTACCTTGCCGACGCTTATAGTCCGCCTCAATGCTCTCAATAATCTTGATATTTTTCTCATCAATTTTATAGTGGTATTTTGGTAGGTTATTTTCTATTTCTTCAATAGGAATATTTTTATCGCTAAACATATAATTGTTACCGCATATATTACTTATTGTCTGTCTTTTTTCTTCAAGTGCTTTATAAAAACTCAAATCTGCTCTACGAGCTTTCCCGTCATAGTCAAGCATTAAATTAACTATGTTGTCCACTTCACCCCGCAATGACTCCATATTTTTGCTGTCATAACCTAATCGCCCTGTTGTCGGCAGCTTCTTTGCCAACGCTATTACCTTTTTTCGTATTTCTTGGTCACTGGTCATTGCAGTTTTTATAGCAGTCATTCCCTTTAATCTCTGTATAGCTCCATCACGTGTTTTATATAAATTACTTTTATTTTCATCAATAAATAATCCTAATCTAACGAACATATTGTCTAATGCTTGTTCGGAAATTTTACCTCTTGACCGATATTTTAACGTTCCGTCTTTACCTTTAATCTTCGGTTCTTTTTCCCAAAATATGAAATGTATATGTAAATGTTCTGGTCTATCCAAATGCAATGAGCACATCAAGTCTATGTTTTCGCTATTTAAGTGAGCGTCCTTTAAGAAAGTTGGAAAAATATTTTTTACGAGCCTTATACATTTTTCGGGCGAATCTATTTTATACGACTCTTCTTTATTAAAAGAAATAAAGCCGTGCCAAATATTGCCTTCGTTTGCTTTTGCTCTTTTGCGCATTTCCTTAATTTCACTTGCTGGGATTAAGCCGTTCTGATTA
>JAFVSF010000236.1 GCA_017503885.1 Clostridia bacterium | reverse complement strand
TCAAGAAACTAAGGTAGACGGTAATGAAGAAAAATAAAAAAATCAAAAAACTTTATATAGTTTTATTAATAATCGTAGTCGTTGCGAGTCTACTTTTAGCGATTGCTTTAAGCGTTGGAAACGGGGGTGGCATAGCGACTATTAAAAAAGAAATTCTCTATCTTTTACTGTCGCTTTTAATACTAGTACCTGTAGCAATTCTAACGATAGCAATAGTATCACTTGTTGGTGGAAAAAATATAATAGTTGAAACTGCTAATATTCCAGAACTTGACAAAATTGCCAACGAGGAAACTGACCAAAAACAAAAGAAAGAGCCGTTAAACGCAGACGGAAGGCCAATCGGCAGATTTAGTACGCTGATAAAACTTGATGAAAACAGAAAGAGTTTTAAAAGGGCGAGTTACGATAAGCACGTAACCTTGCAAAATATGTGCGAAAACTTTAGAAACTACGCAGCAAGACATTTAAAACTTTACTATAGCGAAGAAGATATACGAAGATTTGTCGCAGGTGCAGCAGTATCAAAAATAATGATACTTCAAGGTATGTCAGGAACAGGTAAGACGTCGCTTGCCCACGCATTTGGTGAGTTTTTAGACAATCCGTCAACGGTAATATCCGTACAACCAATGTGGAAAGAAAGAACAGACCTACTCGGCTACTATAACGAGTTCACAAAGAGGTTTAATGAAACTCAACTTCTTGAAAAGATGTACGAGGCAAATTATAGTGAAGATATCTACGTAACCGTAATGGATGAAATGAACATAGCGAGAGTAGAGTATTATTTTGCAGAGTTTTTATCACTTCTAGAACTTCCAAAAGAAGATGAGAAGTATTTGTCAGTAGTATCGGACAGTTGGGATACAGACCCAGTGCAACTAGTAAACGGCAAGATAAAATTGCCACCAAATATGTGGTTTATCGGCACGGCAAACAACGACGACTCGACGTTTGCGATATCAGATAAAGTATACGATAGAGCAATGGTAATGAATCTTGACCAAAAGTGTGAGAGGTTTTCAGCCCCTAGAACACAAAAGATGCACGTATCGGCAGAACAGTTTGCAAAACTTGTAGAAGAGGCACAACAAGAATACGAGATAAGCAAGAGAAACTTAAACAGACTTGCCGAACTTGATGCAAAGATGATAGAGAAATTCCACGTTACGTTTGGTAACAGAATAATGAAACAAATAATGACGTACATACCAGTATACGTAAGTTGTGGAGGGGACGAACTCGAAGCGTTAGACGACATTTTATCTAAAAAAGTAATGAGGAAGTTAGAAACGCAAAACCCAGTATACGTACGTAACGAAGCGAGCGAATTTTGCAACTATCTCGATGAACTTTTCGGTTTAGACAAAATGAAGAGTTGTAAGGAGTTCATTCATAGACTTGAGAGGAATTCTTAAGGGGTAAAAATATGAGTAAAAAATCTAAAGTTATATACGTAATAGGTTCTGTAATAATAGGGGCGTTAGCCGTATTGTGCGTTTATTTCGTGCTTATGGCTACTGGTGTTATTGCAGGTCAAAAACCTAAAGTTATAATAGCGACGTCAGGCTCGACAAAAGAATACGACGGAACGCCTCTCACTAACGAAAATTGGCAATTAGTTTCAGGCGAACTACAAAAAGGTCATAATGTAGAAGTAGTTGTAACGGGAAAACAAGAGGTTATAGGAACAAGTTCCAATCTTTTTTCCGTAAAAATTACAGATAAAAAAGGCCGTGACGTAACCGACGATTATGCCGTTGAATACCTTCCAGGGGAATTGGCTATTACTAAGAGGGTAATTGAAATTACCGTTGATAGTGAAGAGAAAACCTATGACGGTATGCCGTTATATGCAGAGTCTTTTGATATAACCAAAGGTGTACTTTTAGAAGGTCACACGCTTGAAGGTACGGTAGAAGGCGAAAGGACAAGGACAGGTACGTCCGAAGCATCGGCAAACTGCAAGGTTGTAAATTCTGATGGCGAAGAAGTTGTTGGTATATACGAATTGGTAATATTAAAAGGTAATCTTACAGTAAACCCGATAGAGATAGTAATTCAAGCAGGGTCGGACGCAAAGGTTTACGATGGTGATCCGTTAACTTGCGACAGATATAATGTAGTTTCGGTTGAGCAACTTCTAGAAGGACACGATATTCAAGTGTCAATCGTTGGTTCGATAACTGAAATAGGAGAAGAAAAAAATATTATCGTAGACTTCTTAATCACAGACGAGTACGGCGAAGACGTAACAGATTGTTACGACGTAACTTGTTTAGAAGGCGTTTTAGAAGTTTTAGGCAATCAACCCTGGGGTGGTGGAGGTGGACTAAATTTAGACGACTCCGGAAATATTGGCCTTAATGGGGGTGGTGGAGGAGGTGGCAACTCTGCTCCAGCATTTAAAGTCTTGTCAGATAGATCTGAAACCGTATATTTTCGTTATTTTAGTTATACCGATTACAATGGAAGAAGGTGGACCAATCCTAAAAATGGTTATTACAACCTTATAGATGGAACGTATTGTGCTAACTATCTTACCTCTATCGCTTTACAAAACGCAGGGTTTTCTGCTAGCAATATAGAGATAGAAATGCTCAGTAGTAACTACTTGTTGCCGTATTATATGGCAATGGGCGATTACGAATATCAAAAGCAAACTAACGACGTACAATATTTAGGAGATTGTTCTTCACCTTACTCACTGGGTTATTATTCGTTCAACTACGTGCAAGATAAAGAAGAGTTGACACAAGTAAATTTAGGCTCTTATCAAAATTATGAAAACGAATATAGAAATTACGTTTACGATAAATATTTAGGTGTACCAGAGTCTTCTGCAACCTATTTGCAAACGGTAATTTCTCAAAACGGCTTTGATAAAAACGAAGGCGAAATAGTTGGGAAAGTGGAAACCTATATAAGACAGGCAGCAACGTATAATTTAGAATATGACAGAGAGATGGATAATGCAGAAGATATATTGGTTGCATTTTTAAGAGATTATAAAGAGGGTATTTGTCAACATTACGCTTTATCTGCAACTATGCTTTTCCGTCAACTTGGCATACCTGCAAGATGCACTATAGGCTACACTGCAAAAACGCAAGAAGGTGTTTGGGTGACCGTAGGTGGAGATAAGGCACACGCTTGGGTAGAGGTGTATATCGACGGGCTTGGTTGGGTAAACGTAGAAGTGACTGGAGGTGGAAACGGACTTCCTCCTTTGGGCGAGTTTACTATTGAAGCAAAGTCAAAGTCCGTTTGTATAGAAGACCAAAGCGTTATAGAGGCAAGCGAGGTTGAATACGTGCTCAATGGGTTTGACGAGTTCATGTCGCAAGGTTATAATTGCGAAGTCGTTTTAACTGGAAGACAAGAGGGCATTGGTAGAAGTAAGGTTGAACTTGGCTCGGTAAAGGTTGTCGATATTGACGGCGAAGACGTAACCGATAGATTTGTAATAGAGTTTAAGACTGCCTATATGTCTATTTACGCTCAAAAAATAACTATAATGAGTGGCTCTAATGAAAAGGTTTACGATGGAACGCCACTTACTAGTTCAACGTATACTATCGTCAATGGAAATTTGTTAGATGGACACAGTATATCAGTGACTCCGATAAGTTCAATTACAGACGTTGGCGAAATGAGAAATAGTGTAGACGTCGTTATAAACGATATCTTAGGCGAAGACGTTTCGCATTTTTATTTCGTAATAGTTGTACAAGGTAAATTGACGGTTACTCCACAGCAAATAACCATACAAGCAGGAAGTGCAAGCAAGCCTCACGACGGAACGCCGTTGACTTGTAGCGAGTATATTTTATACGATAAAGACGGATATGAAATTCAATCGCTTGGCGAGGGAATAACTATAGAAGTTAAGATGGAAGGCAGTATAATTGAATGTGGTAGATGTGATAACGTGGTAATCTCGGTAGTGATTAAAAATGCCTCAGGGCAAGATATAACGTCAAATTACCAAATCGGTACTGAAAACGGACAACTTAGAGTAACAAAGTCTTAATCGTTGATGGTTAAAGTAAGTTGTTTTAAGCATTAAAGCAAAAAGAATTAAACCTTAGGCATAATTGCGTTTTGCCGAAAAAAGGAAAGTATGTTATACGATAAATATAAACAAAAAATGCTAAAATTGAAAAAAGCAATAAAGACGGCGTTCAGACATCGTGTTCTGATTGCCTGCATTTTGCTGTCAATTTTAGTTGTGGCGTCAGGGCTTGCCGTTGCAAAAGGAACGGTTGTCGTTTCTGCCAAAGGACCTAGCGAAGTTGCTTACGGCACTCCGTTGTCTTTTAAAGGTAGTGCGTTTATGAGCGACGTCTATTTTGAATATTATTACAATGGAACGTGGTCTACCGTCGCTCCTACTGAAGTTGGCGAATACAAAGTAAGGGCGTGTTCTAAAGGTTCGTTTGGGTGGATAAAAAGGAGTAGAGAACGCAAATTTTCTATTCTTCCTCGCCCAATAGAGGTCGTTGTGTCTTCGCCTGAAATTATTTATGGAGATACGCCTATTGCCGTAGGCAACCTTAAAATTGGGGATTACTTTGGATTTGTAGATTTTACTTACCAAAACGTTACCCAAGAAAGTGCTGATATAACGCCTAATTTAGAAACGATACAAATTTTAAATCAATGGGGAAAAGACGTTACCAACTGCTATTCTATACAGGTTAGAAGTCTCGGCGTTACCATTTTAAAAAGGCAACTTGCAATAGGGGTATCAAGTTTTGAAAAAACCTACGATGGAACGGCGTTAGTTGGCGACGCGTATGAAATAACTGCTGGCACGACTGCATATCAAGACGTTATTAATGCAAGTTTTAAAGGTTCAATAACTGACGTTGGGACTGTTGAAAACGTAGGTCAATTTTCTATAACGGCAGAAGATGGAACAGACGTAACTTGTATGTACGATATTTTGGTTACGGCAGGTTTTCTTACGATAAACCCAAGACCAATTACCGTTGCTACGGGCTCTTTAAATGAAACGTACGACGGAAATGAGTTTTCTAACGATACGTTAAGCGTTGTTGGTGGGGACGGATTGGTAGAAGGGCAAACTTTGGGTTATACCTATTTGCCAACGATAACTGACGTAGGGGAAAAGGACAACGCAGTTAGCGTTGTAGTATACGATAAATACGATACTGCAGAAGAAGTAGACGTAAGTAGAAACTACCAAATAACCTATCAATACGGCAAACTCACAGTGCTTCCAAGGCCGGTTATGATAGCAACGAGCAATTACGTTTTTACTTATAACGGCGATAAAAATGCATACCCGTCGTACGAGCAAATTTCGCAACTCAAGATACTTGAAAATCACGACGTAACACCTATAAACGTTACTACGATTAAGAACGTAGGAACGATAGAAAACAAATTTGAACTATCTGTAAAAGACGGGGAAAAAGACGTTACGTCTAATTACGAGTTTATTTATACTTACGGGCAGTTGGAAGTTATAAAAAGGCAGGTAACCATTACCTCTCGTAGCAATACGTTTACGTACAATGGAGAAGATCAGTCTTTTGAATATTTTGATGCTGAAAACGTAGTGAGTTTTCATAGTGTGCTAGTAGACAGTTCAACTACTATAAAAAACGTAGGCACTAAGGAAAACGAGTTGACTTACGTAATCTATTCTCACTCTAACATTATCGACGACGGGCTGGTAGAAGGTTGGTATGAAAACGTTACGTCAAACTACGAAATAATTGCCATAAGTGGCACTTTGACGGTAATACCAAGACCTATAGTTTTTATACCAAAAGAAGTAAGAGCCATTTACGACGGCACGGTACATAAGGCAATAGACGTAGAGGTTTCTCCAAACTCTCCAAACGAGCAAGTAGAGTGGCATACTGCTACTGGAACGTTTAAAACTAGCGAAGAAAATCAAAGAAAATACGCAGGCGAAGCGTGCAGTGAAATTCTTTCAGTAATTATTCAAGATAAAAACAATAACGACGAAGACGTTACTGCAAACTACGCTATAAGTTTTGAAAAGGGAAGAATAATCGTTGAGGCACGAACAATACGTTTGCAACCCGAACGGTTAGAAAAGATTTACGACGGAGAATTGTTCTCTGCCGAAAACACAGGTATAATCGACGTGTCTACTGGCGAAAACGAGGGTTTAGTAGTTGGCGACGTTATATCGGAATATATAGTTCAAGGTTTTGGTACGGACGCAGGTACGTACGTTAGCACAGTAGTAGAAGGAAGCGTAGTAATTCTTTCTAACGGCATAAATATTTCGCAAGGCTTATTGCCAAGTTATAACGTAGTTTACGTAGACGGCGAAATCGAGATAAAGCAAAGACCTATTTCAATAAAGCCTAAAGACGTAGAAAAGATATACGACGGAGAGCCGTTGTTTGCAACGGAATATGAGTGGTGTGCAAATTCTCCTTACGGACTTGTTGCAGGTCATATAATCTATACGTTTGAAACAGAGGGTAGCCAAATTGACGCAGGTCAAAGCGAAAGCGTAATTAGTAATTTAATTATTACAACGGCAGACTATAGTCGAGACGTTACTTTCAATTACGAGATTATAAAAGAAAAAGGACAGTTAATAGTTCACAAGCGACCTATTACGATTAAACCTGTAGACCAAGAGGTGGTTTACGACGGTAAAAAACAAAGAATTAAGCGCGTTCAAGTTGCAGATAATTCTCCGTACGGATTGGTAACGGGACATAATATTCAATCGAATTACGGATATTTTACCGATGAGGTTGGACCTAACGTTGGAAGTTACGAGTGTTCTATTTTAGAGCAATCTGCGTTTATAGCCTCTGCGTCGGGTGGAGATATAAGTTGTAACTATCAAATAACTTATCAAACGGGCTGGCTAACAATTACTAAACGTGTAATATTTATTAAACCTAAAGATTTAATTAAAGAATACGACGGAACACCTCTTACTTGTAAAGAGGTAGAAACTGCTCCATCTTCACCTAACACGCTTATAGCAGGACATTTGATAGAAATTGTAACAACTGGTAGCGTTACTGAAGTTGCCGAAGGTCAAGTCGTTAACAGTATTTTAAGTCATACTATAACGGAAAACGGGCAAGACGTTGCGTTTAACTATGAAGTTTATTATTTTGATGGCGTGCTATCCGTATTTAAACGAAATATTACCGTAAGGGCTGGCGATGCGAGCAAAATTTACGATGGAACACCTCTTGTATGTACAAACGTTTTCGTTATGCCGTTGGCAAACGGTCATTACATATCGCAATGCGAAATAGTGGGTTCTATAACTAACGTAGGTACTGCCGATAACGTTGTAATTGAAGACTCCGTAGTGATATCTAACGGTGTAAAAGACGTAACGGCAAATTATAATATTACTTTTATAAAAGGAGTTTTGGAGGTCGTTCCAAGACCAATATGCGTGGTTACAAAAGGCAATACGTGGGAATACGATGCAACTGAGCATTATAATTTGGTTTACGACGCTCCGTTTTACTACGAGGGAGAAGATTGGGGTGTAACAACTCCTCCTACTCCAGCACTTGTTTTAGACCATTATTTAGAAGTCGTTGACTACGCAAAAATAACAGACGTTGGCGAAAAGAACAACGAAATAAGGTTTAAGGTTTTAGACGGAAGTCTTGCCGACGTGACCTATAATTACGATATAATTTTATCAATGGGTAAACTTATCGTAACACCTATAAATATCGTGTTGGAGTCAAACTCTAATACGTGGAATTACGACGGCTACTACCATTACGACGAAGGGTTCAAGTATTCTAGTGCAAAGAGAGTTCTTGAAAATCATACGATAGTCGTTGTAGAAAGAACGGAAATTAGAAATGCAACGCAAATTGTCGGTGTTGAAAATAAACTGACCTATGATATTATAGATGAGAACGGCATCTCTGTTATGCACAACTATGAAGTTGGTCAAATAAGAGGAATACTTCAAATCAATATGTCTTTTATAACTTTTATATCTGCAAGCAACTCTTGGATATATGACGGAATGGCTCATAGCGAGAATAGTTATACTTATGAAGGTGTTATTGGTTACGGAGACGAAGTAAGAGTGGTTGGAGTAACGGAAATTACAGACGTAGGGTATAAAGGTAATAATCTCGTTTACACAATAACGTACGAGGGGGAAGACGTGACGCATACAAATTACTTCCTTCGTTACCAAACTGGCACGTTGAGGGTAAGTCAAAGGAACGTTGTTCTATCTCCACAGGATGAAAAGGTTTATAACGGATCTTATCAAAGTGCTGAAAAAATAATTGCGATTGACGGAACGTCTTTAGCAGACGGACACGTTGCTGTGGCAAGGGAACTCAAATCGTATTTAAACGTAGGTCGATATCAAGTTGATATAGTTCCATCTGAATTCTACATCAAAGATAGTAGAGGCAGAGACGTGACGGTCAATTATGCCGTTAAATTTAAGACTGGCGAGTTTATAATTACGCCTAGACCGTTAACTATTACGGCAAATAGTGATATAAAGATTTACGACTCGTTACCGTTGACTAACGATGGGTATACGGTAGAGGGCTTGCTAGAAGATTTACACGTGATTTCATCAATAGAAATAACGGGCGAAATTACCGACGTGGGCGTCGTTCCTAACGTGCCTAGCAACGCAGTTATTACTACTTTAGACGGAGAGCCGATTATCGAAACGAACTATGAAATTAAATACGTAAACGGTAGGCTTAAAGTGACGGGTATGATTATCGAAGTTGCAACGGGTTCGGCTGAAAAACGCTTTGACGGAGTACCTCTTTCTTGTGATGAGTACGAAATTTTATCTGGTGAACTTTTAGAAGGTCACGTAATAGAAATTGAACAACTTACTCAACTTAACGAGGTAGGAACAAAGAGAAACGACATTAAGTTTAAGGTTACGAGCGAAGACGGAACGGAAGACTATAGTATCTTCTACGAATTCGTTATAACCAAACCAGGTGTGCTTAAAATAACGCCTATAATCGTAACGGTTACTACGGGTAGTGATGAAAAATACTACGACGGAACGCCTCTTACTTGCGATGATTATCAAATTGTCGTACAAGACGGAGAGGTTGAAGGGCACGTTCTTACCGTTGACGTAACAGGTTCGATAACTGAACCAGGCGAAGCAAACAACACATTTGTCTTTAAGGCGTTCTGCAATGGTGAAGAAGTTAATCATGGCTACGAAGTAATTGCTGAATACGGCACGTTGATTGTAAAGGGCAAGACGAACGTAATCTTAAAACCAAGAGATGAAGTTAAAGAGTACGATGGAACGCCTCTCGTTGCTGAAGAGTTAGAGGGTTTTGAAGAATTGGCTCAACTCGGTTATTATTACGAAAACCTTGTATTTGGTGGCTATCAAATAGGTTACGGAAGAAGCGAGAGTTGGATAGAAAATATAGATATTTTCGACGCTGAAGGCAATCCGATAGATTTAGAAGCGGGAGGATATAAACTAGTATTAAGCAAGGGCTTGTTAGAGGTTACAAAGACGCAAGTTGTTATAAGAGTTTTCGACGTGTCCAAGGTTTATGATGGAAAGCCGATAAGTTATTACGAAGATGATTATATGGTCGTAGATTCTAAAGGTCTTACGCTTGATATAAAACTCGGAGGGCAACTTACCAACGTTGGCACGCTTACTTACGACGAAATTAAACAGGCGTCTACTTATACTTTCTATGATGAATATGGTAACGACGTAACGGATAATTATTTCTTGCTTATAGAGGGCAATCCTCTTGAAGTTAAGCCAAGGTCTTTATATGTAACTAGTATGAGTGCTAAAAAAGAATACGATGGCGAAGAACTTTCAAACGGCATTGCTTGGATTTCAAAGGGTAGTTTGGTTAAAGGTCAGACTATTACGTTTACTATAACGTCAAGTATAGTTTACGTAGGCTCGATTGAAAACGTTATAGACAGCATAGTAATAATGGCTGGCGATATAGATGTTACGAAAAACTACGTGATTGATAAAACTTTTGGAACGTTAGAAGTTGTGCAGTCTAAAAAGTGACATAAAAATACCTCTCTGCTCATATTATGTAGAGAGGTTTTTTTATGGATTATAATTTCACGGACATAAAGAAGAAAAAAGTTATAAATATTGCAGACGGAAAAGATTTGGGTAAAATTACAGACTTTATCGTTTCTTATCCAGACGGTAAAATAAAAAGTATTATAGTTCCAGGCAAGAAAAACGCATTTTTCACTGGCTGTGAACTAATTATAAATTTTTCTTGTATAGAAAGAATTGGCGACGATGCAGTGCTAGTTTGTCTTTGCAAAGAAAAAAACGAGTGTTGTGCAAATGATTTTGCAGAATAATTGGGTTGACGTTATATCCGTTCCTTTTTTTGGAACGGATATTGTTATTTTTAAAGAGTAAGTATAAACTTTATTAAATAGGTATAAATTTATTGAAAAATAATCAAAAAGATGCTATAATGTACAATATAGGATTATCGTGGGATAAAATGTGCTTTATCGCTCAAAAACGGAGGCTTTAATTGTTCAAAATAAACGAAGTTTTTACAAAAGAAAAAGCAATGGGCTTAAGTAGTATAGTTTTAGCTTTCGTCGGCGACGCAGTTTATTCACTGTTTGTAAGAGAGAGATTGGCTTTTGAAAACGACTCAAAAACTGGGGAACTTAACAAACTTTCCTCAGAAATTGTTTGTGCTAAGGCTCAGGCAAAGCGTATAGACGAAATTATGCCAATACTCACGGAAGAGGAAATTGCCATTTTTAAAAGGGCGAGAAACACTAAAAAAGGTGCAAAAGCTAAACACGCTAGCGTTGTAGAATACAATAAGTCAACGGGCTTTGAGGCAGTTATCGGCTTTTTATATATAACTGGCGAATACGAAAGACTTAATTATTTATTAAATTACGGGGTTGAAGATGAAAATAGAGGGTAGAAATTCTGTTAGAGAACTTTTAAAAACGGGTAAGACCATAGATAAGATTTTAATTGCCAATGGAATGAGGGGTACGGAGTCTGAAGCGTTACTTCGTGATATTAAAAAATCGGGTGCTAAATTTCAATTTGCAGACAAGTCCGTTTTAGATAAAGAGAGTGATACAGGTAGACATCAAGGCTATATCGCTTTCGTTTCAGATTACAGATATTGCGAATTAGAGGATATAATAAACGTTACTAAAGGTAAAGAAGAGTGCCTTATCGTTGTTTTAGACGGGGTAGAAGACCCTCATAATCTCGGTAGTATCATTAGGGTTTGCGAATGTGCAGGTGCAGATGGTTTAATTATTGGTAAGCATAGAAGTGCAAGCGTTACCGATACTGTTATGAGAATTTCTGAAGGCAGTGCAAACCACGTTAGAATAGCAAAGGTTACTAATATAAATCAAGCCGTAGACACGTTAAAAGAAAACGGAATTTGGACGTATGCGTTAGAACTTGGTGGAGGAGATATTTATAAGTCTGACCTAAAAGGAAAAACGGCATTAGTCGTTGGTGGAGAGGATAGTGGAGTAAATAAATTAACGCTTAAAAAGTGTGACGGAGTTGTTACAATTCCTCTTTGTGGAAAGGTAAATTCTTTAAACGCATCAGTTGCGACGGGCATAGGCGTATTTGAGGTTATTCGCCAAAGAAAGGGTTGATAATCGACCTATAGACAGGTTTTATATATAAGTTATAAAAAGTAGAAGGTAATTTATGGCATATTTAGCATTGTATAGAAGGTTTAGACCAACAGGCTTTAAAGGGCTTATTGGGCAAGAACATATAGTAAGAACACTTTCTAATCAAATTGCAAGTGGAAGAATAGGACACGCATATCTGTTTTGTGGCACAAGGGGTACGGGTAAGACCTCTGCCGCAAAGATTTTTGCAAGGGCAATAAATTGTTTACATCCTATCGACGGTTCTCCTTGTGGCGAGTGCGAAGTTTGTAGGGCACTAGCAGATTCGTCTAATCTTGATATTTTAGAAATGGATGCTGCGTCTAACAACAAGGTTGAAAACATTAGAGAAATAAGAGAAAAAATACAGTACCCACCGGTTAGTGGCAAGTATAAAGTTTATATTATAGATGAGGTTCATATGCTCACGACCGAGGCTTTCAACGCTCTTTTAAAAACGTTGGAAGAGCCACCAAAACACGCTGTATTTATTTTGGCTACAACAGAGTCGCATAAACTTCCATCGACGATACTTTCCCGTTGTATGAGGTTTGATTTTAGAATTATTCCTACTAAAGAGATTGCAGAGCTCATTGCGAAAATCTATGACGAGGTAGGAAAGGCGTATGATAAAGATGCTATCATGGCAATAGCAAGAGCTGGTGCTGGTAGTGTGAGAGACGCCTTGTCTATCGCAGATATTTGCGTTTCTTATCGTGACGGAAAATTGACTTATAGCGACGTTTTGGAGGTTTTGGGTGCAACGGATTCTTCCAAAATAACGTCTATGATTAAAAAGATTGTCTTAGCCGATACTAGTGGAACTTTAGAAGACGTTGAAGAACTTTGCGAAACGGGTAAAAGTATAGGTGTTCTTTGTAAAGATATAATTTCTAGACTCCGTGAAGTTGTCGTTTGTCAAACTTGTAAAAACGCTAAAGATATTTTGGAAGTGCCAGAAGACGTTTACAAGGAACTTAAAGAAATTGCCGAAGCGTCTGACGGACACAGATTGCTTAGAATAATAGAGATTTTTACTGATGTAGAGGGTAATTTAAGATATAGTCTTAACCCAAGAGTTGTGTTAGAAAGTGCTTGCATAAAGGCATCTCAACCTGAAAACGATTATAATATCGACGCTTTAATGGCAAGAATTGCTAAACTTGAAAAGGCATTACAAAGTGGGCAGTTTGCTCAAAAAGAAGTAGTAAGTAAAGAGGTCGCAATTCCTGCACCAGTGCAAGAAAAACCAGTAAAGCAAGTTAAAAAACAAGTGGAAGAATTTGACTGTCCGCCTATTGACGAGGGATATCCAGACGTTCCACCAATGGAAATGGACGGGGGCTTTTATGGGGATGTTCCAAGTGTAAAAAAGGCTGATAATCAACCTATAAGCCCACGTTTTGAACAAAAACCACAAGAAAAACCAGTTGAAAAGGTGGTTTTAGAGCAACCAGTTAAAGCAACTGAAGAGGATATTAAGCCAAGTATTGGTGGTATGAGTGGTAGCAAACTTTGGGGCAAGGTAATTCGCCAACTTAGGGCAGATAAAAATATAATGCTTTGGGTTGCATGTCAAGAGATGGAGGCTACGCTCGTTGGTAGAACTCTTCGCATAATTGCAAGCGACGACGCAGGCTATCAAGCAATAGTTAAAGAAAGTAACCTTGCAACTCTTTCTAAAACGGTAAAAGCAATAGGTGATTTTGAGGTAGAAGTTGTAAAGGCAGGCGAAAAACCTATTGACGGATTTGCAAGTGAAGTAGAAAAAGTAAAAAATGCGTTTCCAAACGCTAATATAAAAATTGAAGATTAAGGAGATATAATTATGGCAGGATACAGAGGTGGCTTCGGAGGAGGCTTCGGTGGTGGAAATCAAATGCAACAACTTATGAAACAAGCACAAAAGATGCAAGCAGAAATGGCTCAAGCACAAGAAGAACTTGAAGAGGCAGAAATTGTCGGCGAAAGTGGTGGTGGACTTGTGCAAGTTGTGGTAAACGGCAAAAAGGCTGTAACGTCAATTTCAATCAAGCCAGAGGCTGTAGATCCAGATGATATCGAAATGCTCGAAGACCTTATTATGGCAGCACTTAACAATGCCTACGAAGAGGCAGAAGAGCTTTACGAAGAGAAGATGGGCAAGTTTGGTGGAGCAGGTCTTCTCTAAGATATGAGTGCGTTTATTGAACCTATAGGCAGACTTATCAATCAATTTACTAAACTTCCAGGCGTTGGAGCGAAGACTGCACAGCGTTATGCGTACAAGGTTATCAATATGACCGAGGAAGAGGTAAAAGAGTTTGCAGAAAGTCTTTTAAAAGCAAAGAGTGAGGTTAGGTATTGTTCCGTATGTGGTAATTTTACCGATAAAGACGTATGTGATGTTTGCTCAACGAGAGACAATTCCGTTATCTGCGTTGTGAAAGAGCCTAAAGACGTTTTGGCTATGGAAAAAGCACACGAGTTTAAAGGTGTTTATCACGTTCTTCACGGAACGATTAGCCCAATGGAAGGAATAACTCCTAATGATATTAAGATAAAGGAACTGCTCGCTAGAATTGCTCAAGGTGGTGTAGAAGAGATTATAATGGCAACCAATCCCGACGTTGAGGGCGAGGCAACGGCAATGTATATTTCTTCGCTTATAAAGCCACTGGGGATAAAGGTTTCTAGGCTTGCACATGGTATTCCTATTGGTAGTGAACTTGAATATGCCGATGAAATTACGTTATCAAGGGCAATATTAGATAGAAAAGAACTTTAAAAACAGGTAAACTTTCGGGCGAAAGTGTATTTGCCCGAAAGGTCTATATTGCAAAAAAATAAAAACCTTTTAAAATTTGCTTAAAAATCGTTGACCGAAACAAAAATTTATGTTATTATGTTTAGGCTCACAAGAGCGAAATGAATATTTTTTGGAGAAGTACCCAAGAGGCCGAAGGGGCTCCCCTGCTAAGGGAGTAGCATGAGTGATCGTGGCACGAGTTCAAATCTCGTCTTCTCCGCCAAGAGCAACTCGTTTGAACTTTTTACGTTCAGACGAGTTTTCTTTTATATAAAATATAAAATTAGCGATGGAATATCCCATCGCTAATTTATTAGTTAAAAAATGATGCGGATTTCAACGCCTAAGACCAGCTATTAAAAGTCAAGTAAAAAATGACACTAAAATAAGAAAAATTCAAATAATTTTTTTGGGCTAAAAAAGGCATAACAATAAACCGTCCCATTGGAACGGTGGCTGATTAAATCATGATTAAATATTAGGAC
>JAFVSF010000235.1 GCA_017503885.1 Clostridia bacterium | reverse complement strand
TTAAGAAACAAGGATTGACAAAGGCTACTTGCAATAATTTAGAAAGCCACGCTTATTCAATTTTAGACGGAATAAAGGATAATTCACTTAGAAATATGCATATAATGGAAGGAATTTAAAGGAGATACCTTATGTATTGTACAAAAAAATTACTGACGAACTTATTTGGGTTGGAGGCAACGACAGAAAACTAACTCTTTTTGAAGGTGTTTATTCCGTACCTTACGGTGTTTCGTATAACGCTTACCTACTTAAAGCAGAAAAAACTATATTGTTCGATACGGTAGATAAAGCCGAAGTTTTAGCATCAAAATTAAACGATAATGGCGTTAAGGTTACTCTGTACGATACCTCCATAACGCCTGCTTCGGAAATTTTATCCGAATGCTTTAAGTATAGTAATTTAGTAATTGCTTCAACTACTTATAATGCAGGAATATTCGTGCAGATGGAAAGTTTTATACAAGACCTCGTTGCGCATAATTTCCAAAATAGAACGGTTGCAATTTTAGAAAACGGCTCTTGGGCACCTACCGTAGCAAAACTTGTTAAAGAGGCCTTTGAAAAGTGCAAAAATATTTCCTTCATTGAAAAACAAGTAACAATTAAATCTTCCTTAAAGCCAGAACAAATACAAGATATTGAAGAACTTGCAAATGAGATTAGTAAAAGCATGGCTAAAAATACCGAAACCGTAGAGACAACGGCAACTTCTTATGATGAAAACTCTTTATTTAAGTTAAGTTACGGTTTGTTCGTTTTAACCGCTAAAGGAGAAAAAGATAACGGTTGTATTATTAATACGGTAACTCAAGTTGCAAATAATCCAACTTTACTTACAATTTCAGTTAATAAGCAGAACTTTACTCACGACTTAATTTTAAGCAGTAAAAAGTTTAACGTTTCAATTTTATCTGAAGAGGTTCCGTTTAGTGTTTTCGAGCACTTTGGTTTTAGTTCTGGAAAGAATACGGATAAATTTAAGGACTTTACAGACGTGAAACGCTCGAATAACGGACTTTATTATCTAACAAAATTTACAAATGCGTATATTTCTTGTAACGTTATTAAAACAGAAGATTGCGGAAGTCATACGTTATTTACCGCAACTATTGAGGGGGCGGAGGTTTTAAGCGATACACCATCCGTTACTTACGCTTATTATTTTGAGCATATTAAACCAAAGCCTATAATTACACAATCTCAAAGTAGAGTTTGGGTTTGTAAGTATTGTGGATACAATTACAACGAAGATACTGAAAAAATAAAATTTGAAGACTTACCAAGTGATTGGGTATGTCCGTTATGTAAACACCCGAAATCAGATTTCGAGTTACAATAAAAATCATAAAGGAGGAACAACTATGAAATACGTTTGTGATTTATGCGGTTGGGAATATGATGAAGAATTAGGTTCTGAAGAAGTAAGCGTTCCAGCTGGAACTAAGTTCGAAGATTTACCTGACGACTTCGTTTGCCCACTCTGCGCTGCAACGAAAGACCAATTTAGTAAAATATAATTTGAAATTTAGGTAATTTATTGAAGAATAATAGGTTTTCTATTATTCTTCTTTAATTTTATAACTATTTTTGTTAATAAAATGGATTAATTTTTATTAAATTAATCAAGACTTGACAAAACAGCTGTTATATGGTTAAATATTTATAAAAAAACACGGGTTTATTTTTAATGAAAAACTCAACTTCTTTAAAATGGTTATCACAAAAAACAAAAGGGCAACGCAAGAATATGGCGTTCCTTATTTTTGCCAACGTGTTTTTTTCTATATTGACAATAGCCTTTGCCGTTGCAATAAAATATTTAGTAAAGTCGGCAACTAAACCAGATGAATTCGGCGGAAAGTCCGGAATTATAATCTGTTCGGTCGTCTTGATTGCAATAGTCTTGTTGCAATTTGTTTTTAGAATTATTACT
>JAFVSF010000234.1 GCA_017503885.1 Clostridia bacterium | reverse complement strand
GAAAGTGAAAAAGAAAGCGAAATTGAAAGCACGCCAATTCAAGAAGAAAAATCAATTCCTAAAGGAATGCTTTCTTTGCAAGAAGCTTTTGATTTGGGTGTGTTAACTCACGAAGATTTGTTAAGTATCGCATATCATAGTGGAAATGCGCAGATAAACGAAGAGATAGATGGCGATTTTGAGCCTAGCGCAAAACCTGAAATGACAGAAGACGTTGTTTTAGATATAACAAGCTCTTTGTCATACGCTTTTAATTATTTAGATTTAATACCAGACGAAACAACTGCAGATGATTTTAGCGTGATAGATTGCTTTGCATTTATAAATAGTTATTACGTTTTAGATTATTCTTGTAGCTTTGTTTCAAAAATCGAAGAAGAGCAAACAGAAATTGTAGATGGTATTAAATTTGAGAGCACTTATCCTATAAAGGTTGTTCAACAAAAAAAGATGTTTATGGTAACTGAAGCAAAACACGACTACTATGAATGGTGGATTAAAGTAATTGCTCCCAATTCGACACAAGAAAGAGTAGGTGTTACAGTATATGGTATTTTTGGTGGTTGTTTAATAGGTGGGTTTATTGATAAAGACTATTTTCCGCAATATGGAACTTATATAAATGTGCTAGGGTACGAGTTTTGGGTTAATGCTGGAGATTGTTTATATCTTTGGAAAGACGGTGAGTTTTATGATATAGAATGGGCTTACGAAAACGGATGGATCACTATGGAAAATATTGCGCAGGCTCATGAAACTTATAGAACTGGTAAGGGGGAAGAGTATAGATGAAAAAAATAATTTTATTATTGTTAGCACTAGTTGTTGGGTTCCCTGTTGTTTTAGCAGAAACAACGTCTGCAAATGATACGTGTGCAACGTAGGTGCAAAATAAATTAAAAAGGGCTTGGAAAAGTTTTTGCTTTTCCAAGCCCTAATTTTTATGTTAAAATGCTAATAAACGACCTATAAGCCGATTTTTAGTTGGTTTTTACTCCGTTTGGAGTGAAAATATATACGTCTTTTTGAAGCTCGCAAAGGTTACCGTTTATGGCGTAGATTGCACCGGAGAGTAGGTCAACAACTCTTTGGGAAGTCGATTCTTTAACTTCGGTTAAGTTTACGATTGCAGGTTTTCCTTCTAAAAGCATATCGATAATTTCTGCAACGTCTTCAAAAGAGGTAGGTTTAAAAGTGGAAATGTTGCTGTTGTTTGGAGTAACGAAAGCCTCAGGGCGAGAATATCTTCTTGACGAAGATTCTACGTGCTTTTGTTCAGTTTGTTTTCTGCCTGATAAAAAATCAAAAAGTCCCATTGTACCTCCTTATGACCTTGCTCCAAAAAGTGCAGAGCCAATTCTAATCATATTACTACCGTTTTTAATGGCTATTTTATAGTCGTTAGACATACCCACCGAAAGGTATTCCACCGTTTCAGTTTGTGATTTTACCTCGTCGTAAAAAGCCCTTACTTTTTGGCAAGCAGAGGCTAAAACCTCTTCGTTATCGCTTATAGGGAGCATTGCCATTATGCCAACAAGTTCAAGGCTATTAAGTTCGATAATCGACTTATAGAGCGTTTTTGCATCTAAAAAACTTGCTCCAGTTTTAGAAATTTCGTCGCCTGCGTTAATTTCTAGCATAACCTTTTGCGTAATGCCAAGCGATTTTGCTTTATCATTTATTTGGCTTGCTAAACTTGCCGAAGAAACAGAATCTATTATATCGGCTTTGCCAACTACGTATTTTAATTTGTTAGATTGAAGAGTACCAATAAAATGCTTTACGCAAGGTGAGTATTTCTCAAATTTATCTCTAAACTCTTGTGCTTTATTTTCGCCAATATGTAATAGCCCTAAACCTATTGCCTCGTTGATTTTTTCTACGTCGACGAATTTAGTTGCACCAAGGAGAGTGATTTTTTCGCCAAGGTTATTGCCTAAAGCCAATTCATCTATTATGTTTTGATAATTTTCTTTAAGCATTTCAGCCTCACGAGATAAATCTAAAATAAACGGCTGGAAAATAGATTCTCCAACCGAGTAAAGTCAAAAAACTGCGCATCTCTCTTTGACACGTCGCACCGAAGCGGAAACGTGGCAGGTCGCTCCTTTAAAGCTACCTCATGGCACACGCGAAAAACCGTTTAGTGCTGCTATATTCCTATCCTGACACGGTTCGCGGGTTCACGTTGCATAAGACCTTACTATCAACACGCCTTACCACGTGCAGCCAACCATACGTCGTGCCGAGGAGAGCATTCAGCCTTGCTATAGCGGATTGCAAGTACAGGGCACCGCTAACTCCCCACCTAGCGCAGTGAGTATATTCTACATTAAAATTAAAAATTTTGCAACTAAAAATAGGTCTATATTTGTCAAAACGCTTTACACGGCGAAAAATTTTTGTTAATATATAGTGGTAATTATAATATTAAAGGCAATGACGGAAACACGTCTTTTAAAAAAGCTCCCTACAGCGAGTTGGAACGGTGAGAGCCAACGGGAAGAGTTTTAAAAGGTATCCTTCCCGAGTCGCACGGCTGAAATTTTAGTAAGCCCTGCCGTCCACCTTGCGTTAAAAGGTTCAAGTGCCTATCGTATGCGATAGGAAGAGAAGTGGTACCACGGGTGAGCTCGTCTTCTAGACGGGGCTCTTTTTTTGTTTTTAAAGGCGTATAAACGTCGGTATGCGTTGTTTCTACAAATTGCTCTTGACTGGTATGACCAACAAGGTCTATCCCATCCAATATCAGTTTGTGAGCCTCGCCTACCTCGTTTCTCCACCTTTAAATTTTTAAAGGCTTATCTGCGTAGAAATACGCCCTTTTAAAAGCTAGCCACTATCACTTCAAAAATAAAATTGCAAAACTTTAGTTAAACTGTAAAAGGAGAAACTATGTATAAAAAAGTAAACGCCTCTCTCAATTTCTTAGACAGAGAAAAAGAAGTAATTGATTTTTGGAATCAAAATCAAGTGTTTGAAAAGAGCATTGCAAAAAATGAGGGCAATGCAGAATTTACTTTCTATGACGGACCACCAACGGCTAACGGCAAGCCACACATTGGTCACGTTTTAACCCGTGTTATGAAAGACATTATTCCAAGATACCAAACAATGAAAGGTAAGCACGTTTTAAGAAAAGCGGGCTGGGATACGCACGGTCTTCCCGTAGAACTTGAAATAGAGAAAAAATTAGGTTTAGACGGCAAGCAAGATATAGAAAAATACGGTATCGAGCCTTTCATTAAAGAGTGTAAACAGTCTGTTTGGAAATACACAAACGAGTGGAAAGTAATGAGTGAAAGACTCGGTTATTGGGTAGATATGGAACAGCCTTACGTAACCTACGACGATAACTATATCGAGTCTGTTTGGTGGGCACTTAAAACTATAGCCGATAAAGGTCTTTTATACAAAGGCTACAAAATCGTTCCTTATTGCCCTAGATGTGGAACGGCACTTTCTTCGCACGAAGTTGCTCAAGGCTATAAAGACGTAAAAGAGAAGTCTATTTTCGTAAAATTCAAGGTAAAAGGCAAAGAAAATACCTATTTTCTTGTTTGGACAACTACTCCTTGGACGCTTTCTTCTAACGTTGCACTTTGTATGCACGCAGACTACGATTACGTAGAACTTTCTGCAAACGGCGAAAATTATATTATGGCAGAGGCTCTCGTTCCAACCCTTTTTGAAGATTACGAGATTATCTCTCGCAAGAAAGGTAGCGAATACGAAGGCGTTGAATACGAGCCAATGTATCCTTACGCACTCGGCTCTTTCAAAGAAAAGGCTTACTATGTAACAAATGCAGATTACGTAACTTTAACCGACGGTACTGGTATCGTTCACATTGCGCCTGCTTTTGGTGAAGACGACGCTCAAGTTGGTAGAAAATACAATCTTCCTTTCGTTCAACTCGTAAACGAAAGAGGTAGATTTGTAGAAGAAGTTACGCCATATAAAGATATGTTCGTAAAGGATGCTGATAAACTCATTATCAAAGACTTAAAAGAGGCAAATATTCTCTTTAAAGATAGTCTTTTCGAGCATAGTTATCCTTTCTGTTGGAGATGTAACACTCCACTTTTATACTACGCAAGAAGTTCTTGGTTTATAAAAACCACTGCAATTAAAGATGAGCTTTTAGCATCTAACGCATCGGTAAACTGGATGCCTGAAACCATTGGAACAGGTAGAATGGGTAACTTCCTTGAAAACGTTATCGATTGGGGCTTATCTAGAGAGAGATATTGGGGAACTCCACTTCCAATTTGGGTATGTGAAGACTGTGGCGAAATTCACGTTATGGGCTCTAAAGAAGAACTTAAAAAAGAGTGTGGGTTAGAGGGAGATATCGAACTTCACCGTCCTTATATCGACGTGCCAACTTGCAAGTGTAAAAAGTGTGGTGGCGTGATGAAGAGAGTTAAAGAAGTTATCGACTGTTGGTTCGATTCTGGCTCAATGCCATTTGCTCAACATCACTATCCATTTGAAAACAAAGAACTTTTTGAAAAGCAATTCCCAGCAGATTTCATTTCAGAGGCAGTTGACCAAACTAGAGGTTGGTTCTATACCTTATTGACAATTTCCACCTTACTCTTTGGCAAAGCACCGTTCAAAAACTGTATAGTTCTCGGCCACGTAAACGATAAAAACGGTCTTAAAATGAGTAAGCATATCGGCAACGTAGTAGACCCTTGGACAATACTTGATAAGCAAGGTGCAGATGCCGTTAGATGGTATTTCTACACTGGTAGTGCTCCATGGCTTCCATCAAGATTTTACGAAGAGGCTGTTTCTGAAGGGCAACGTAAATTTATGGGTACTCTTTGGAATACTTATGCGTTCTTCGTGTTATACGCAGACATTGATAAATATAACCCTGCAAACTATAAACTTGAAGATTGCAAACTTTCACTTATGGACAAGTGGGCGTTATCTAAACTCAACACCTTAGTTAAGACTGTTGACGAAGGCCTCGCTGATTATAAGATTTTTGAAACTGCAAGACAAATTCAAGATTACGTAGACGAGATTTCTAATTGGTACGTTCGCCGTGGCAGAGAGAGATACTGGGGCAAGGATATGACCGACGATAAGATTGCGGCATATACAACCCTTTATACAGTTTTAGTAACACTTGCTAAAATTACTGCTCCTTACGTTCCATTTATGGCAGAGAGTATTTATCAAAATCTCGTTCCTAACTTCTATAAAGACGAGCCTATTTCAGTTCACCTTTGCGATTTCCCTAAATATAACGGAAAATTCGTTGATTTAGAACTTGAAGAGGGTATGCAAGACGTTCTTGAAATAGTTGCACTCGGCCGTGCAGCAAGAAACGGCAGTAACATTAAAAACCGTCAACCACTTCAAAAACTTTATATCGCAGCAGATAGAAAGGTTAAACTTACCGAAGGTCTTTACGAGATTGCAAAAGACGAACTTAACATTAAAGAATTTGAAATACTTGCAGACGCATCTACTTTTGTAACTTATAAACTCAAGCCACAACTTAAAACTCTTGGACCTAAATACGGTGCAAAACTCGGAGCAATTAGAAAATTCCTTGAAACTTGCAACGCTAAAGAGGTAGTAACTACTGTAAAAGCAGGCGAAACTTACGTTGTAAACCTTGACGGAACGGACGTTTCGTTTACTCTTGACGACTTGCTCATATCTAGTGAGCCTGCAGAGGGCTTTGTTTCTGAAAGTTCATTAGGTTTAACCGTTGTTTTAGATGCTCATATTACCGAAGAACTTTTACTTGAAGGTATGGAAAGAGAACTTGTATCTCGTATTCAAAATATGAGAAAAGAAGCAGGCTTTGAAGTTACCGACAGAATAGTTTTAGGCTATAACGCTGAGGGCGTTTCTGCAAGAGTTTTAACTGAAAACGTAGAAGAAATTAAATCTGACGTTTTAGCAGAAAGCGTTGTTGAAAGCTTAGACGGCTTTATTAAAGAATTTGATATAAACGGCGAAAAGGTTACCCTTTCGGTAAAAAAGGTATAATATGAAATTAGCAACCAAATGGCAAGATTATTCAATAATCGCCACGGGCGACGGCTATAAATTAGAGCGTTGGGGCGACGTAACTCTTCTTCGCCCAGACCCTCAAGTTATATGGCCTGCTAGAATAGATATGTCCCAGTATAAGTCGCTTAACGCTAAATATTCACGTAGTGAAAGTGGTGGTGGCGAGTGGCAATATTTAAAAAAGATGCCTAATGAGTGGAACATATCTTACGGCGATCTTAAATTTAAAGTAAAGCCAATGGGATTTAAGCACACAGGTCTTTTCCCAGAGCAAGCAGCCAACTGGGAAACTATGATGACACTTATAAAAAACGCAGGAAGACCTATTAGCGTGCTTAACCTTTTTGCTTATACTGGTGGAGCAACCGTTGCTTGTCTTTCGGCAGGTGCAAGCGTTTGCCACGTAGATGCAAGTAAAGGTATGGTAGAGCGTGCAGGCGAAAACGTACGCCTTTCGGGGCTTGGCGACAAACCCGTTAGATTTATAATTGACGACTGTAAAAAGTTCGTTCAAAGAGAAATTCGTAGGGGTAGACGTTACGACGCTATTATTATGGACCCACCAAGTTACGGTAGAGGTCCTAACGGCGAAATGTGGAAGATAGAAAGTGAACTCTATTCACTCGTTGAACTTTGCTCTGAAGTGCTTTCGGATAATCCGTTATTCTTCCTTATAAACAGTTACACTACGGGTTTACAACCTATGGTGCTTGAAAACATTTTAACGCTTACCGTAAAAAATAAATTCGGTGGAAGAATTGAGGCTTACGAGGTAGGACTTCCTACTGAAGAGGGTATAAATCTTCCTTGTGGAGCAGGAGGTATTTTTATAAATGACTGAACAAATGAAAGTTGAAGATCTCGTTATTTTACACGAGGACAATCATATTATAGTAGTTTTAAAACCACAAAACGTTCCTTCTTGCGAAGACGAATCAAAAGATAAGGATATGCTCACGGTTATTAAAGAGTATATAAAAATCAAAAACAATAAACCGGGTAACGTTTACGTGGGGCTTGTTCATAGACTTGACCGTCCAACTGGTGGCGTTATGGTGTTTGCTAAATCTTCAAAGGCTGCGTCAAGACTTTCTGAACAAATGAGAACGGGCGACTTTGAAAAGAAGTATTACACCGTTTTAGTAGGCACGCCAAGAGAGAGCAAGGCAACGCTTACCAACTATATGAAGAAAAACCCAATAAACAATATGGTTTACGTTTGCCCACAAACGGTAGAGGGTGCAAAATTTGCCGAACTTGAATATAGAGTAATGCAAGAGGTTGGTGGTTATTCACTTACCGAAGTTAAACTTCATACTGGCAGAACACATCAAATAAGGGTGCAAATGGCAAATATCGGCACTCCTGTATTTGGCGATATGCGTTATGGTGGCGAAAATGCTAAAAAGGGATATCTTGCTCTTTGGGCAACCTCTCTTTCGTTTACCCACCCAGTATCTAAAGAAAGACTTTGCTTTAAAGTAGAGCCTCCAAAGGATATAACACCATGGAAGGCGTTTGATACTTCGAAGGCCATTGATATATATTTGTAATGAGCAAAAAGCCCCGAATAGGTCGATTATCAACCTATTCGGGGCTTTGATTCTAAAAACAATATCACAAAAATTAGTAAAAATAACAAGAATTTACTTGCTATTGTTCGAGATTTAGAATATAATATATGTATCATATTTGAGGTGTTTTTTATGCTTAGTTATATTTCAGCAAAAGAGGCAGCAGAAAAGTGGAATATTTCTCAAAGGCGTGTTGCAATTTTATGTGCGGAAGAACGTATTAATGGTGCTATGATGGTCGGCAATATGTGGATTATTCCAAGCACAGCGGAAAAGCCTATTGATAAGCGCACTATTAGATACGAAAAACAAAAAGTTCTTGAGTTAAAGCCTTTTGTCAAATGGGTTGGCGGTAAAGGTCAACTTATTGAACAGTTGGAAAAATATATTCCTGCGGACGGCGAAAAGGTTTTAACTAAGTATGCAGAGCCATTTGTTGGTGGCGGTGCATTGCTTTTTAATATTCTTTCTAAATATAATTTTGAAAGCCTTTATATTAGCGACATAAATGCAGAACTTATTAATGCTTATAACGTTGTAAAAAATAACGTTGATGAACTTATAAAGAAGTTGATCGAGATGCAACTCGCCTTTGTTCCTATGGATGAAAACGGACGTAAATATTATTACTATACTGCAAGAGATAGATTTAATTCTTTGCAAATTACTGAAGAAACCGCAGTCGAAAAAGCCTCTTTGTTTATCTTCTTAAACAAAACTTGCTTTAATGGTCTTTATCGTGTGAACAAGAAAGGACAATTTAATGTTCCTATGGGGGCTTATAAAAACCCTACTATTTGTGATGAAAACAATTTACGCAACGTTTCTGAGGCTTTACAAAATGTTAATATCGTTTGTGGAGATTATTCACTCTCAAAAGAATTTATTGATAAAAATACTTTTGTTTATCTTGATCCGCCTTACCGTCCTATTTCTGAAACAGCAGGCTTCACAGCGTATAATGCCGATTGCTTTGACGATAACGAACAAATACGCCTTGCAAGATTTATTGATGAAATAAACTTAAGCGGTGCAAAAATTATGTTAAGCAATTCAGATCCACAAAACGTAAACCCCGAAGATACTTTCTTTGAGGACTTATATAAAGCATATACAATTAACAAAGTCGATGCAACAAGAGCAATAAACAGTAAAGGCGACAGCCGTGGAAAGATAAAAGAATTGCTAATTTGCAATTAAAACAAAGGAGAAATAAAATTGAGTAACACTTTAGAGATATTTAAGAATAATTTACTTGAAACAAACAGGGGCTTTAATTTTTATGTTGATTGGAAAAATATTTTAGGGCTAGAAAAATATGATATTGAACTCCATGCATTAGATTCTTTAATAGGCAAAAAAGATGATTTCGATAGCACTTTTAAGGATTTATTAGCGAAAATCCCAACGGTTGTAACGGTATTTCCGTATCTTTTTGCTTTGTCAAAAAAAGAAAGAGAATCTGTTATTTCTGGGAAAACTGAATTAAAAGTTGTTGGTGTTGAATTGGACAGTGAAGATTTGCAAAAATTTAGTTTCAAACCTCAAAAACAATATACTGAATCACAAATTAATGAATACTTAACATTTTTTGATCAAATGGGTTTAAAAAATCTTTTTCAAAATTTAATCGAAAAAAGTACCGTTGATTATGTTGTAGGCGTATTGGTTGGATTAGATTCAAATGGCAGGAAAAATCGTGGTGGAAGTGCGTTTGAATTAGCATGTGAACCAATTATTACAGAAATATGTACAAAATATGGAATAAAAGTTTTATCTCAAAAGAAGTTTGAAACATTAAATGAGTATGGATTTACTATAAACGAAGATATTGCAAAAAGAAAAGCTGACTTTATTTTGGTTAAAAATAATAAATGTATAAATATTGAAGTAAACTTTTTTGACGATACAGGGTCTAAGCCAGAGGAAATTATAGATTCTTATATAAATCGACAAGCAGATTTAAAGAAAAATAATATTTTGTTTGCCTTAATTACAGATGGTCAATGTTGGAAAAAAGCAACAAATCAATTACATAAGGGTATAAAATATATATCATATTTGATGAATTATAAAATGGCTAAAAACGAAAGATTAGAAAAGATTATAAAGGAAGTTTTTGAGAATTAAATGGCAAAGAAAATTACTTTACAGCCCGAAAATTTTGAACTTGAAACAAATACCGTTTGGGCGTTCCCTAATCGTGGTAAATGGGCAACACACGACGCTAAATATCGTGGTAATTGGTCGCCTTATATCCCTCGAAACGTTATTTTAAGATATTCTAACGAGGGCGATACAGTTTTAGATCAATTTATAGGTGGTGGCACGACTGCCGTTGAATCTAAACTCACAGGCAGAAATTTTATCGGTGTTGATATAAACCCTAATGCGGTAGAATTATCTCGTAACAAGTGCAATTTTGAGTTTGATTCTAACGTGGATATTTCTATTCGCCTTGGCGATGCTAGAAAGTTGGATTTGCCCGCCGAAAGCGTTGACCTAATTTGTACCCACCCACCTTATGCCGATATTATAAAGTATAGCGAAGATATTGACGGCGATTTGTCGCACTTGCCTATTAAATCGTTTTTAATGGAAATAGGTAAAGTTGCAGAAGAAAGTTTTAGGGTTCTTAAAAAGGGCAAATATTGTGCAATTCTTATGGGCGATACTCGTAAGAACGGAATGGTGCAACCTCTTGCATTTGAAGTGATGCGAATTTTTGAGCTTATGGGATTTAAAACAAAGGAAATAATTATTAAAGAACAACACAATTGCAAGGCGACAGGTTTTTGGAAAACAAATAGTATTAAGCATAATTTTTTATTGCTCGCACATGAATATTTGTTTGTATTTAAAAAGTAAGAAAAGCCCCGAATAGGTCGATTATTAACCTATTCGGGGCTTTATTATTATACTTTAATCTATTTCTATTAGTTCAGAACGGAAAACGTCGTCGTCAAGAAATTCCATATACGTCATATCAAAACCTCTTGCTAGTTTATAAATGGTGGTTAAAGTAACAGTTTTGTTTTGCCCATTTAAAATTCTATCAAGTGCACCATGTATTAGCCCTGATTTGCGTTCCAATCTATACTTGGTCATCTTTTTATCTCTTAAAAGTCTTGCAATTCTTTTTGCTACAGCATCGTTTAATG
>JAFVSF010000233.1 GCA_017503885.1 Clostridia bacterium | reverse complement strand
GTAACGACGAGGGCGTGGTTGTGGACGAAAAATTCGATTTTCAGTCGCTTGATAGCGAACAAAAAGCCTGTTTCGTTACACAAACAACCTTTTCGATTGAAAAATATGAACAAATATTTACAAGACTAAAGGAAGTTAGTTCTGAAATTACAGACGTTGGCTATCTTGCAGATGATTACTTAAGCGAAATAGATTTTTCTGAAAGTGATGCTGATGCAATAGAGGATAGGCTTGATAAAATTAAAACGCTTAAGAAGAAATACGGCTCTAGCATTGAAGAGATAAACCAATTCTTACAAAAAGCCCAGGAAGAATATACTAAACTTGTAAATTTTGATGCAGAATACGAAAAACTTTCTATACAAAAATCAAAACAATTAAAAGATCTTAACGAATATTATAGTCAAATTACAAATTTAAGAAAACAAAGTTCAAAGCAACTTTGTGAAAGAGTTTTAAAACACTTGACTGAACTCGGCATGAAAAATGCAAGTTTTGAAATTAAGTTTTTTGATTCAAAACCTATAACAGACGCTCCATATCACGAAAACGGCAATGATGAAATAGAGTTTGAATTTTCTGCAAACCTTGGCGAGCCAGCAAAACCATTATCAAAAATTATAAGTGGTGGCGAAATGAGTAGATTTATGCTTGCCTTAAAAGCCATAATTTGCGAATATCAAGAAATTTCAACCTATATCTTTGATGAAATTGACGTTGGAATAAGTGGCAAAACTGCCGAAACCGTTGCAGAAAAATTTGCAGATATATCGAAAACAGTTCAAGTTATAGCAATTTCGCATCTACCACAGATATGTGCGTTTTCCGACGTTTCGTTTGCAATAGAGAAGTTTAATGACTGCGAAAAAACACATACTCAAATTAGCAAATTGTCAAGCGAAAGAAAAATTAATGAAATTGTTAGAATTATTGGTGGAGATTTAAATAGCGAGCCTGCAAAACTGCACGCAATGGCAATGATTCAAAGTGCAGAACAATATAAAAGTAAAATATAATACAGTACACCCCAAAGAAAAACTTTGAGGTGTATTTTTTGAATAAGTAGCAATTTTTTACCCATACTTAATGCGAAATTAACTGGAGGAGTTATGAATAGTAAAAGAAAGTTACTTGTATTAATTTGCGTTTTTACGCTTATTTTTACTTTTTATATATCGCCAAACATAGTTTTTGCTTCGCAATCTTTATACGTTGCAGGAATACCTGCCGGTTTCACTATTAAAACGAGTGGCATAGAGGTCATTGGTTTAAGTGAAATTGTTACTGATGAGGGCAAATTTTCGCCATCTAAAGATATCGATATAAGAATTGGAGATATAATTACCAAAATTGGAAATGAAGAAATTTTTGACGCAAGTTCTATTGCAAAAATTTTAAGTTTATCTAAAGGCGAGCCGATAGAAATAACAGTTGTAAGAAAAGGCGAAGTTATTAATAAATTTTTAACACCCAAGCAAGATAAAGACGGAAAATATAAACTCGGATTGTTTTTAAGAGAAGACTTAAACGGAATCGGCACAATTACCTACTTTAAGGAAAATAGAGAATTTTGTGCTTTAGGACATCCAATCGTAAATGAAAATCAAGATAGTTTAAATATACACTCTGGCGATGCTTACGAATGTTCAATATTTGGACTGACTGCAGGCGAAAAAGGAAAAGCAGGAGAACTTAAAGGAATCTTTTTAGATGATAGAAAAATTGGTTGTCTATTAAAAAATACAAAAACTGGTATTTATGGAAAAGCAAATGAAGAGTATGATTTGTCTAAATTTCCTAAAATGGAAATTGGTATTGCAAAAATGGGAAAAGCGAGGATTTTAACTTGTATAGATGGCATAAAACCAATGGAATACGCTATAAATATAGTAAAAATTGATGACAATAATAAAGAAAACAAAAATTTTGTAATAAAGATTAAAGACAAACAATTACTTAGCATAACGTCAGGCATACTACAAGGAATGAGTGGTAGCCCAATAATTCAAAACGGTAAAATTGTCGGTGCAATAACTCACGTGTTTTTAAACGACCCAACTAGAGGTTTTGGAATATCGATACAAAATATGCTAGAAAATTAACATTTTTTATTAAAATGCCTCATAGAGTTATCTATGAGGTTTTTTATGCAAAATTTTACCAAGTCAAAAATATGTTATTTGAAACAAAATAAAAACAAAATTATTGTTTTTTCATCAATTTACATAATAGGAATACTTTTGGGCTTGTTCTTTATTGGCGACTTATCAGATACATCAATACTTTATGCCAATGCTAAAAATTATTATTTTATTATATTTTCTCCACATAATTCAATATTTTCTGCTTTTTATAAATGTTTTGTAGCAGGACTATTTTTATCGTTACTAACGATTTTATTTTCGCTTAACACTTATTTAATTCCTGTAATTTCTATAATATTGTTTTATAGAGGAATTATATTAGGTACGGCATTTATAATTTTCTATACAATATCAGGAATAACAGGAATTATAATATTTATAATTTTAACTTTACCAGTTCATATAACAATTACAGCAGGACTTATATTTTCAAGCGTTTTAAATTATAAAACTTGCCAGATAAAAAGCACTAAAAATAAGATTATTTACGCATCTAAAAACGCATTGATAAGTATAGCCTTTACATTAATAGCATCATTTTATTTAATTTTTATAATCATAACAATAATTCGCCCTATAAATTTACTTTTTTGAATAAATAAGCAAAAATTACAAAAAATAGTTTTAAGGAGTTACTATGAAAAAATTATTTTTTGCAATTATAATTGCCATAAGTTTAATTACACCAACTAAGATATTAAAAGCAAGTGCAAAACAAAATCTTGGCACAAACTCAAAATCTTCAATACTAATAGAAACGACAGACAACACAGTAATTTTTGCAAACAACGAAAACAAGCGTCTTCCAATAGCAAGCATGACGAAAATTATGCTGTTAAATCTTTGTTATGAGTCCATAGAAAAAGGCGAATTGTCTTTTGAAGAAGACGTTATAGCAAGTAGTACGGCTAGTGGTATGGGAGGCTCTCAAGTTTTTTTAGAAGCAAACTGCAAGTATAAAGCTAGAGATTTAATTAAAAGCATTATAATTGCTTCGGCAAACGACGCTTCTGTTGCAATGGCAGAAAGACTTTTCGGCAGTGAAGCGAATTGCGTTCAAGCAATGAACGACAAATGTAGAGAGTGGGGACTAAAAGACACTTTATTTTCTAATTGTACTGGACTTCCAAAACCAACACAATATTCTTCAGCCTACGACGTAGCAATTATGCTTTCCAAACTAATTAGACATAAAGAATATTTTACTTTTTCAAACGTTTGGATGGATGAAATTTGTCATAGCGAGGGTAGAGTAACGGGGCTTACAAATACAAATAAGTTAATAAAATTTTACAATGGGTGCGACGGTGGTAAGACTGGTTTTACACAGGAATCTGGTTTTTGCCTTGCTGCAACTGCAAAACGAGGTGGTTTACGACTTATTTCTGTAGTTATAAATGCTTGTGATAGTAAAACAAGATTTGCCGAAGTATCAAATATGTTTGATTTTGGATTTGAAAATTTTACAAACAAGATGGTTGTTGATAGTAGTAAGCCTTTAGAAATTGACGTTAAAGTTGAAAAATCTAAACAAGATAAAATTTGCATCGCTCCTAAAGAAGACGTGTTTGTCTTTACCGAAAGAAATGCAAAAGAAGATATAACAATTGATTTTTCGCCAATAACAGTTTACGCCCCAGTTAAAAAGGGCGACCTAGTTGGAAAACTTAAAATATTCAAAAACGGAGTAGAGTATAAAACGGTTGATGTAATATCACTCGAAGACGTTTCTAAAAAAACCTATTTCGATTATATCGTAGATATAGGAAATAACTGGTAAAAAATAAGCCTCACGCTATTGCGTGGGGCTTATACTATTTTTCATTATTTATTATATAAGATTCTAAATTATTGTCGTGATTATATTTTTTAGATGCAATCTTATCTTTTTCAATCATTGTTTTAGTTAAGTCAATGTTATTTATTGCAGCAATAGCAACAATATAATGTACCATATCGCAAAGTTCTTCGCCAAGTTTTTGTTCTAAATTAGAACCGTATGCAAGTTTACTTCCATTTCGCATATTTATTACTTCGGCAACTTCGCCAATTTCTTCTACAAGCTTTAGAAACAGACCTTGCTCATTTGTCCAACCACTGTAACGCTCGTATAAATATTTTTCTAGCGTCGACATTTTAATTTCCATAATGTTACTCCAATGCTTTATTTAGTTAAATTTGAAATTTTAGAAAGATAGATTTTTTTAATGCAAAGGTCAATTTTAACTTTATCCTCTTCGTACGTAATATCGTAACTTTCTAAAAAGTCTTTTATTTTATAAAACTCATTAAGTTCGGAAAAATTTAAGTTTAAAGTGCAGTTTACAAATCGATCTTCAAACACCTTACAAATGGCATCCTCTAACT
>JAFVSF010000232.1 GCA_017503885.1 Clostridia bacterium | reverse complement strand
TCCGTTGCGTTTTCTACGTAATGGCTTTTGCTTGCCGTAAAATAAAAACTTTCGCCTTTGTGACACTTATATTTTTTACTTCCTACGTGTACTACTACAGTGCCGGTTAAGACGTAGCCGAATTCTTCGCCTTCGTGAGGAAAGTCCGTCTCGGTTTTTCCGTGTGGGTTAATCTCGACCGATATGGGTTCCATCATGTTTTTTTGAGCGTTAGTTACTAGCCAAGAAAGTGTAAAATCTTCTGTCTGTTTTTCAAAAAAATCATCGTGAGAAAACACGATTTTTTCTTCTTGTTCTTCAGCAAAAAAATCTTTTAAATTTGTACCGAGTGCAGACAAAATGTCAATTAACGTTGCTATAGACGGGCTTGTTAGGTCATTTTCAAGTTGACTTATATAGCCTTTGGTAAGTTCGCACCTGTTTGCAAGTTCTTCTTGCGTTAGGTTTATTTGATACCTTAGCGCTCGTATTTTTTTACCTATTTGCATAACGTCCTCCTCGTTTACGTATATTTAGAAACCTTAAACAAAAAGTTTAATAAAATTAAACTAGTGAGCATATTATATATAAAATGAAAAACAATGTCAAACGTTTTTCTATAAATTTTCGACTATTTTTTCATAAGAGGTATACTCGCTATTTTTAATGAATAAAAATGATAACGTAAATTCGCCAAAATACGACTAAAAACACGTAAATCAGCCGTTTTGTAGCATATAAAAAGTGATAAAATTAGGGGTAGTTAAATGCAGTGTAAAACAAAGAGAATTTTAGCTTTTTTCTTGGCAATAATTAGCATAATTTCGTGCGTAATAGTTTTAAAGACGACGGGTATGTATTCGGTATACACATACTCTTCAAATAAGAGAGATTTGCCAATATATTGCGTTGATAGAAAAGATAGCGTTTTGTCAATTTCTTTTGATTGTGCGTGGGGTGTTGAGTATACGGATAAGATTTTAGACACGCTTGATTTTTATAAGGTAAAATGCACTTTTTTTATGACTCAATTTTGGGTTGAGAAAAATCCTGAATACGTGGAGAAGATTTTTGAAAGAGGACATGAAATAGGCACTCACTCTAGAACTCATCCGTATATGTCAAAAATGAATAAAAGCGAGATAGAGAGTGAATTAAAAACTTCAAAAGAGGCTATTGAAAAAATTACGGGCAGAAAGGTTGATCTATTCCGTCCACCTTATGGCGATTATGATGATTTGCTTGTGTCTACTGCTAGGGAAATGGGAATTTATACTATTCAGTGGAGCGTTGACAGTCTAGATTGGAAAGATTTGTCAGCTTTGGAAATTGCAACAAGAGTTTTACAAAAGGCAAAGAGTGGAAGTATCATTTTGTGTCATAATAACGGACTTCACACAGCAGAAGCTCTGCCGTTAATTTTTTCGGCTTTGCAAGAAAAAGGGTTTGTTTTTCAACCTATAGGGGCACTAATCTATAAAGAAGGTTATACCGTAGACCATAGCGGTATGCAAATAAAAAACTAGCAACACTATCTTTTTAAGGGGTTGTTGCAATAAGGAGAGTTAAATGATAAACGAAGAAAAGCAAAACAACAGAGTATTTTTGAAAGGAACGGTATCAAGTGATGCTAGATTTTCACACGAAGTATACGGGGAGGGTTTTTACGAGATGGACGTTTCAGTTAAAAGGCTTTCAGGTCAAGAAGACGTTTTACCTGTTACCATCTCAGAAAGACTAATAGAGAACAATGGAATAAAAAAAGGCACGACTTTGTGTGCCGTTGGTCAATTCCGTAGTTACAATAAACTAATCGATGGAAAAAGCAAGTTGATGCTAACCGTTTTTGTTAGGGAAATTTTAAGAGATTCTGGGGTTAGAAATCCAAATAATATAGTATTGTCGGGGTATATATGCAAGCAACCAGTATATAGAACTACTCCTTTCTCACGAGAGATATCAGACGTTTTAATAGCCGTAAATAGAGCGTATAACAAGTCGGATTATATACCTTGTATAGCGTGGGGAAGAAACGCCAAATTTGTCAAAAACCTCGCTATAGGTGAAAGAATAGCCTTAGCGGGTAGAATTCAAAGTAGAGAATACACTAAAAAAATATCGGATACTGAAACAAAAGTTATGACTGCTTATGAGGTTTCAATTTGCAAACTTGCGGCAAGAGATAACGTAGACTGCTTTGACCTAGACGAGGAATTTGAAGGAAATTTTAACGAAGATTTACTTACTGAAATTGTATAATATGACAAAAGTATAATATGACAAAAAGCACTTTCCGGTGCTTTTTTATTTTTATAAAAAAATAAATTTACAATAAAACAAACGTAATTGTTGTAATTTAAGAATTAGTGTGCTATAATATGCTAAATAAAAAATTCTCTATTAAATAGAGAAAAAGGGAGGTCTATAATGAAAAACACAAAACAAAGACTTTTTCAAGGAGCATTAATACTTGCTTTAGCAGTTGTTATTTTTACGGCAGTGTTTTTTATTTTGGCACTTTGTAAAGTTTTACCTGCAAACCCATTTAAACTTGCGTTTGCTATTTTTACTTACGGAATAGGTGGGGTGTTCGTTCTTTACGGATTAGCCTTGAAAGGTGGTTACGAGATTGCCGTAGGTTATTTACTCCTCGTTGTAGGAACGATTATAGTTTTAATCGGTTTGCTTAAATGGTATGTGATTGCTTTGATTGTAGTTGCAATGTTGTTTTTAGGCTTACTTCTTTTATTGGTTTTCAAGTCTAATCATATCTTAATTCCAAGAACTGATGAGTCGCCTAACTTTAAGCCGTATTCTGAGGTTTTAGCAGAGAAAAAGGTTCAAGACGCCATTGAAGAGTCTAAGCCATTACCAACTTTAAAGGATTATTCAAAAGAGGACTAAAGATGGAAAATAGAAATCTTACACTACTTACTGATTTGTATGAGCTTACAATGATGAACGGCTATTTTGAAGAGGGTAAAACTGATGAAATAGCTGTATTCGACGTGTTTTTTAGAAGAAACAACTTGATAACTTATTCGCTTTTTGCAGGATTAGAGCAAGCAGTGGATTACGTTTTAAATCTTAGATTTGGCAAAGAGGAAATTGATTATTTAAGAGGGCTTAACCTCTTTAGCGAGGCTTTTTTAAACTATCTTGCCAATATGAAGTTTACTGGAGATATATACGCAGTTCCAGAAGGAACAGTCGTTTTCCCGGGCGAGCCGATTTTGACTGTAAAAGCACCGGTAATGGAGGCTCAACTTATAGAAACGGCTCTTTTGAACATACTAAATCATCAAACGCTTATAGCGAGCAAAGCTGCTAAAATATGCGATTCGGCTAAGGGCGATACGGTTATGGAGTTTGGTTTAAGAAGGGCTCAAGGTCCAGACGCAGGTATTTACGGTACTAGAGCGTCTATTATTGGTGGATGTAATTCAACGTCTAACGTTTTAGCAGGCAAGATGTTCGACGTAAAGGTTGCAGGCACTCACGCTCACAGTTGGGTAATGAATTTCCCAAGTGAATACGAAGCGTTTAAGGCGTATGCAAAAGTTTATCCAGACGCAGTAATTTTGCTCGTTGATACCTACGATACGTTAAACAGTGGTATTCCAAACGCCATAAAAGTTTTTGACGAAATGGTAAAAGAGGGCAAGCGTCCAGTGGGTATTAGAATAGATTCTGGCGACCTTGCTTATCTAACTAAAAAAGCAAGACAAATGCTCGACGAAGCAGGTTACGATTACGTTAAAATTTGTGCATCTGGCGATTTAGATGAAAGGCTTGTTCAAAGTTTAAAATTGCAAGGAGCAAAAATTGATACTTGGGGAATAGGTACTAAACTTATAACTAGTGCAGATATGCCGTCTCTCGGTGGAGTTTATAAACTTGCAGGCATAGTTGAAAACGGAGAAGTTATTCCAAAAATCAAGGTTTCTGACAACTCTGCAAAGATAACTAATCCAGGGTTTAAAACCTTCTATCGTATCTACGATAAGAAAACGGGCAAAGCTGAGGCAGACCTCATTGCTCTTAAAAACGAGAAGATAGATTTTACCAAGCCTTTGACGTTGTATCATCCAATCGAAAGATGGAAGAAAACTACGTTTACCGATTATGAGGCAAGAGAACTTCCCGTATGCGTAATTAAAGAAGGCAAACTCGTTGCTGATATGCCAAAGGTTAAAGATATAGCAGTTTACGCAAAGTCTGAAATGGATAGTTTTTGGGATGAATACAAGCGTATAGACCAACCTCAAATATATAAGGTTGACCTGTCGGACGGGCTGTATGAACTTAAGCACGATATGCTTGATAAAATTAGAAAGGGTAAACTCTAAAATGTGAAAATAAACGGCTTATAGCGTGTCGTTTATAAGATAATAGATAAAACGCTATTGGAGATTTATATGTGGTACGTAGTCATTTTTTTGTTTTCGTTACTCGTAGACCAAGTGACTAAACTGCTTGCAAGTTATTATGCTGGTGGGGTTGACGGGGTAACTGTAAAAACTGTAATAGAGGGCTGGTTAGAATTTACCTATTACGAAAATCGAGATGGTATGATGGGGCTTTTTGACGGAATTGTTAGTCGTGAATACATCTTCTTGATTTCTACTAGTTTGATTTTGATATGTATATTCCTCTATTTAGGACTATCTAAAAATAGAAGTAAATGGAGAAACGTTACCTTGGCACTCATTTTGTCGGGAGCGTTTGGTAATTTTATCGATAGAATCATTAACTTTGCAGATGGTGCGTACGTTAGAGATATGATTCACGTGATAATAGAAATAGGTGGTAAAGAATATTTCCCTTATATCTTTAACGTTGCAGATATGGCATTAGTAATAGGCTGTATAATGCTCATTTTCGATTTGTTATTCCTTGATAAAGACGCCGTTTTTAAATTTAAAAAGAAAGAAACTAATGAAAGTGGCGAAGAGGAAGTTGAAGAAAATTTAGAAGAAAAAGACCAAAACCTTATATAAACGGAGAGGTGGATCAATGGAAATTTTGCGTTTTTCGGTAGAAACCGAGCAAAGACTTGACGTTTTTTTAGCCGAAAAAACACAGAAAACACGTTCTGCTATAAAAAAACTTTGCGACGAGGGTAAAGTTACGATAGACGGTAAAACGGCGAAAAAAGCAGGGGAAAACGTTAAGGTGGGCAGTCTTATAGAGGTTGAAATTCCCGATGCTGTAAAACTTTCAACAGAGGCTGAAAATATACCTATTGATATAGTTTATCAAGATCAAGATATAGCAGTAATAAATAAACCTCAAGGACTTACCGTTCATACGGGAAACGGAGTACACGGCTCGACGCTTGTCAACGCTCTTTTATATCATTTAGATAGCTTAAGTGGAATAAACGGCGTTTTAAGACCGGGTATAGTTCATAGAATAGACAAAGATACGTCGGGACTACTCGTCGTTGCAAAAAACGATAAGGCGCATCTTTCTTTATCCGAGCAAATCAAAGATAAAACCTGTGCAAGAATTTACGTTGCTCTTTTAGAGGGAGTACTAAAAAACGATAGAGGGACGATTGATACTTTTATTGGTAGAAGTACTAAAAATCGAACTATGATGGCAGTAACAAATGATGGACGGCAGGCGATTACTCATTACGAAGTGATAAAAAGATACGGTGCTTATACTCTTTGTAGGTTTAAATTGCAAACGGGAAGAACTCATCAAATAAGAGTTCATTCAAAGCATTTGGGTCATCCAATCGTTGGCGATCCAGTTTATAATACAAAAGTAGATAAGTTTGGTTTAAAAGGTCAACTTTTACATGCTGAAAGGCTAGAATTAACACACCCAACCACAGGGGAAAGAATGTGTTTTACTGCACCAATGCCAGATTATTTCGTAAGCGTTATAAACCTTTTAGAAAAGAAAACTAAATAAAAGAAATAGCGTGAGTTGAACGAAAGTTTGCTCACGTTTTTTTGTGGAAAATAATAAAATTTTGAAAAAGTATATAAAAACAGTAGAAAGATAGGCGAGGATTTGATATAATAATAGATAACAAAAATTTTCTAAACGTTTAGACTATTATATAGTCTAAGTTTGCATTTGCTAAATTTCAAGCTTAAACTTTTGGTGGAATATGGAAAATCTCAGTATTAGACAACTTAATTATTTGACCGAAAGGTACGAGCATGACAGCCGTTTGCAGGCAGATAAAGACATTACTATTGCCGTTGTTAAGAGGAATCCTTCACTTATTCAAAAGGCAGATAAAAGTCTTCAAAATGACGAAGAAGTTGCTATTGCTTGCGTTAAAACCGACGGACGTACGCTTAGGTTTTTGGGTGAGGAATTGCGTAAAAATGTGAAGGTTGTTCTCTCTGCCGTTGAAAATTTTTGTGCAAGTTTTTCGTTTGCATTAGGCAAGGCGAGAAAGAGTGAGGAAATAGCAGAAGTCGTTGCAAGGCGTGGGGGAGAAACTATAGAACTTTTAGACAAGAGTTTTTTAGATAGTGAAAAAATTGCTAAAATAGCAGTTGAAAGAAATCCTAAGGCACTTAAGTATTTTTCGGAAAGAATAAGGTCTAACGAAAGCGTTGTAATGCAGGCTATAAGTAGAGATAGAACGGCAATTTGTTACGCTTCTGACGATGCGTTTAAAAGCAAAGCCGTGTTTGAAAAGGCAATAGGCTCGTATGGTGGAAAAATTAGAATTACCTCACTTACCAACAATACGCCTCAAGGTCTTTTTGATGAAATTGAGAGAAGGGGTTTAAACTTTAGTTTTTCTGCACAAAATCTCGATCTTTTAACTTTAGATAGAGATAAAACCTTAGTTTGCCTTAAGTGTGGTGAGGGTGCAATATTTAAGAGGACGGATTTGCTTAGAAAATACGTACTTTTAGAAGATACTGAAATTGTATCGATTATTTTGGAAAAATACAATTTATCTCACAGCGTAATTCTTGCTGAAATAAAATTTGCGTCAGAAAATAGAAAAGTAAGAACTCTTCCTCTTTTGCTTAGGGCAACAAGGGGTGTGGGTGCGAAAGACGTAGACGACAAAAATGCAAGGATGTATCTTATGAGGTCGCTTAGACGCAAGTCGCCAACGGCAATGGCGAGATTTAAGGAAAACTTATCTAATTATTTACAAGATGAAGAGATTATGATGATTTCTGCACAAGCCGACGGAACTATTTTAAAATTAGTAGCAAATACAAAGTATATAAACAATCAACAGTTTGTAACAGAGTGCTTAAAAAGTTACGTTGTTAAATTGAGCGATGGGGCGATTTTAAACGGAATAAACGTTAATTTAACTTATGAGCAAGCGTTACTTGCTTGTCAAAGGGACGGTAGAAATTATTACTACTTAAGCGAGGAGTTTAAAAGTAAAAAAGAAATGGCCGTAGTGGCAGTAAGGTCTGCTGAAGAAGTTTATGACAAGTTAAGCGACGAGTTGAAAAACGAGGCAGACGTAATAAGGGAGAAGAGATTATGGATGAGATAAACGAACTCTCTAAAGAAATATTAGACCACGCTTTAAAAGAATTGAGTTTAGAATTTTCTTATTTAGTTTATCCGTTGGGTTTATTAGATTTTTGCGTGGGCGATATAGATGGATTGGCTTATACAAATGGTAAAATTGCCTGTTTAAACACCAAAGAAATTGTAATGGCGACTGCCGAAAAAGGAATAAAAGAAGTGGGAGTAACAGTGCTCCATCTTCTTCTTCACTGCATATTTTTACATCCGTTTAAGCAGGTGGAGAATAGGTTTATTTATGATTTAGCCGTAGATATCAGCGTTGGATACGTGTTGGACGGATTGGGGTATTCTCACGGTGAAAGAAGAGATAAAGAAGTTAGAAAATCGACCTATAAGGCGATTATTGACCTTTTTGGCAATATAAACGACAGGTTTTGTATTGATTACTGTAAAGGGTTAAAGAAAGAAAACGTAGAACAACTCTATTCGGCATTTAAGGTGTGCAATCACGATAACTGGTTGGGCAGAAAAGATGGTGGCGAGGCTAATTCGCCTAATAGCGACGTAAATATTTCGTTTGGAGATATGCAAGAGGGCGTTGATGACGAAAGTTTGAACGACGTTTGGGGTGCAGTTGCAAAAACGCTTATTCCAAGAATAGGAAAACTTAATCCTAATTTAAAAAGGATGATATCCGTTACCGTTGGGGAAGTGGGTAATTACAAGTCATTTTTAAAGAGCTTTTTAAGGCGAAGAGAAAGGATAAAACCAAGTGATGAGGAATTTGATTATATCTACTATTATTTGGGTTTAAAAAATTATGGAAACGTACCACTTATTGAAAATTTAGAGTATAGCGACAGAAGAGAATTTTCAGATATAGCAGTTGCCGTAGATACTTCTGGTAGTACCGACGGCGAGCCTATCAAAAAGTTGCTACAAGAAGTTTTCTCGCTAGTTAAAAGTATGGAAACTGAAAGTAAAAAATATAGGCTTAGAATTATTCAGTGCGATTTAAAAATTCAGCGAGAAGACCTAATAACTTCGGCAGATGATTTTGCCAAGACGTTGAAAAATTACAAGTTAGAAGGTGGTGGGGGTACGGATTTTTGTCCTGTTTTTGAATACCTCACATCTCTAAAGAAAAAGGGCGAAAAGATAGAGGGGCTTATTTATTTTACGGATGGCGTTGGCGTTTACCCAAGAGAAGTGCCTCCGTTTAAAACTTGCTTTGCTATTTTAGGCGACAACGAGGGAGTAAACGTGCCTCACTTTGCTTATAGAATAAATATAGAGGAATAATTATGAATATTTTAGAAGCTAAAAATGAAATAAAGTCAGCAATAAGAATTTATCTTGAAAAAGATGAAAATGGAGATTATTTAATTCCAGACGAAAGACAGCGTCCCGTATTTTTGATAGGTGCACCTGGTATTGGCAAAACTGCAATTATGAGCAGTATAGCTAGTGAACTCGATATAGGTTATATAGGCTATACTATAACTCATCATACACGTCAGTCTGCTATAGGTCTTCCGTTTATTTCTCAAAAAGAATTTGGTGGGCAAACCTATTCGGTAACGGAGTATACTATGAGTGAAATTGTTGCATCAGTTTACGAGGCTATCGAAAAGCAAGGTAAAAAGGAGGGAATACTTTTTATTGATGAGATAAACTGCGTTTCCGAAACACTTGCACCTGCAATGCTCGAACTTTTGCAAAGAAAAAAGTTCGGCCCACATAAAATTCCTAACGGTTGGATTTTGACTGCTGCAGGCAATCCCGAAGAATACAATAAATCGGTCAATGAACTCGATATGGTTACTTTAGACCGTGTTAAAAAAATAGTTGTAGAGCCTGATTACGATGCTTTTAAAACCTATGCGTACAATAGTGGTATTCACGATTCAGTCATATCCTTTTTGTCGCTTAACAATCAATATTTATTCAAGGCTGAAAGGTCTGCAAACGGATTTTATTTCGTAACGCCAAGAGGCTGGGAAGACTTGTCTATAGCAATTAGAGAGTATGAAAGATTAAAAATAGAGGTTACCGAGCAGTTTGTTTCGCAATACGTACAACATCCTCAAGCGGCGGCGGAATTTATAAGATTTTATAAAATTTACAATCGTTTTGAAGAATTGAAAAGTGGCGAAAAGATAGAAAACGGAGAGGTTGAAAAGACTGATCTTAGTGGAGATAACTTTGAAGTTAGATATGCGTTGGCTGAAATTTTACGAGCTAAAGCTGTAAAGATTGCAGAAAAAGCATCTCAAAAATTAGAGGCCATCGAGTATATGGAAGACGTTATTTCAAAGGCGAAAAAGGACGGACAAGTTCTCTTGGAAGAGACTGGAACTCTTATAAAAGAACTTAATTCAAGCAAGTGGAATAGATATAAAAAGTCAGCCTATAAGCCGATTATTGATGTGTTTGAAAGTCAAAACTATAGTGTTGCAGGCGAAAAATACAAACAAGAGTGTAACGTTTATGCAAGTAAAGCCATTACAAAAATAGCCAATATTTTAAGTTTTGGAGAAAAATCTTTAGGTCAAAGTCAAGAGTTTATAGCCATTACTTCTGGTATGATTGCAAACGAAAATTTCATATCATTGATAACAAACGTTGGTTGGGAGAGTATATATCATTATTTTGAAGGCGTAGATGGCTCAAAAGCAGGTGCTTTAAAAGACAAGGCAAGAAGACTTTTAAAAGGTTAATATAAATGAAAAAGGTTTTATCATATTTTTCGGCGTATAAAAAAGAGTGTGTTTTAGCACCACTATTAAAACTTGCCGAAGCTTTGTTAGAACTGTTTATTCCTCTGCTCGTTGCAGACGTTATAGATAGGGGAATAAATGGTGGTAACGAACGCATTATATTTATTGATATAGCAATAATGGTTGGATTGGGAATGCTTGGGCTGGCGTTTTCCCTCGCAGGTCAATTTTTCTCGGCTAAAGCGGCAGTCGGGTACTCTACCGATTTAAGAGGCGCTATATATAAAAAGTTGATGGGGCTACCTCTTTCAAAAACGGATGAAGTAGGTACTTCTAAAATGATTACGACTATGACGAGTGACGTAGGCAAGGTGCAAAGTGGTGTAAATTTAGCACTTAGGCTTTTACTTAGGTCGCCTTTCGTTGTTGTAGGTGCATTTATATCAGCGTTATTTATCAACGCAAAAATAGCCCTTATCTTTTTAGGTGCAATAATTATACTTGCTTTGGTCGTAGTGATTATTATGACTATTACAATGCCTAAATTTTCCAAGGCACAATCTATGTTAGACGGAGTTTCTTTAACAGCGAGAGAAAATCTAACAGGCGTAAGGGTAGTTAGGGCTTTTGGCGTTGAAGAAAAAGAGATTGAAGTTTATAAAAAGCGTATTAATTCTCTTGAAAAATTCCAAAATGCAACGGGTAAAATATCGGCAGTATTAAACCCTCTTACCTTTTGCGTGGTCAATCTTGCCATAGTTGCTTTATTGTATTTTGGGGGAATAAAGGTAAACGCAGGAATACTCACTCAAGGTGCGATAATCGCCTTATACGACTACTTATCGCAAATTTTAGTAGAACTTATTAAGTTTGCTAACCTTGTAGTAAGCATATCCAAGGCAATAGCGTCTGGCAAGAGAATAAGTCAAACGCTTGAAATTGACGTGCAACAGCAACAAGTAGACGGACAAACTGACAAAACGTCGTTTATAGAGTTTAAAAACGTATCTTTTTCTTATGGTGGAAGCGACGTTTTAACGAATATAAATCTATCGATTCAAAAGGGGCAAACTATTGGCGTTATAGGTGGAACTGGCAGTGGTAAAACAACTTTGGTAAACCTTATCGCTGGGTTATATGGTGCAAGAGAAGGTGCTATATACATAGATGGAAAAGACGTAAAAGGTTTAAAAAGTCAAGAAAAAAGTCGTTTAGTTGCAATAGCTTTGCAAAAGCCTGCACTATTTAAAGGTAGTATAAAGAGCAATCTTTTAATGGGTAATAGCACTGCTAGCGAAGAGGAAATGCTTTCAGCCTTGCGTATTGCACAAGCAGAGGACGTTTTAAGTGTAAAAGGTGGTTTAAACGCAGAGGTTGAGCAAGGGGGTAGGAATTTTTCTGGTGGGCAAAGACAGAGGTTGTCGCTTGCTAGGGCTGTAGTTTCAAAGCCTGAAATTCTTATTTTAGATGATTCTTCATCTGCACTAGATTACGTAACTGACCTCAATTTAAGGCGAGCGTTACGAAACCAAGATTTTAATCAAACGATAATTATAGTTTCTCAACGAACAGCCTCCGTAAAAGATGCCGACAAAATAATCGTTTTAGACGATGGCGAAATAGTGGGAATAGGCACGCACGAAGAATTGTATGAAAATTGCGAGGCTTATAGAGAGATAGAAGACTCCCAAAGTAAAGGGGGTGGCGTATGAAGAAGGGCGTTTTAAAAAGGCTTTGGACTTACGTTGGTAAATATCGTTTTGCATTTATCTTATCTATTTTAACGGCAGGCGTTTACGTGGTGTTTCAGTTGTATCTGCCAATACTTTTCGGAAGGGCTACCGACCTAATTGTGGGCGAGGGATTAGTGGATATAAAAAATGTTGTCAAAATTGGCATAACTGCCTCTATATGTGCGTTAATTGCAGGTTTAATGCAGTGGCTAACCGAGGTTTTAGGTACGATTATATCAAACGGAGTAGTAAAAAGACTTAGAAAAGATACTTTTGAAAAATTGCAAAAAGTTCATTTATCTTATCTTGATAAAAGGCAGACGGGCGATATATTAAGCGTTGAAATTGGTGATGCAGACAAAATTGCAGAGGGCTTATTATTAGGCTTTTCAAATTTGTTTACGGGCATTTTAACGATATTGTCTACTCTCGTTTTTATGGTGATTTTAAATCCTTTGATTGCAGGCGTAGTGGTTGTGATAACGCCTATTTCGCTTTTCGTTGCAAAATTTATTTCGGGAAGAACGTATAAATTCTTTAAAGGTCAGTCGCAAATTGCAGGTAAGCAAACTGCTATGATAGAAGAATCGCTAGGCAATCTTTCTACTTTAAAGGCGTATTCTCAAGAAGATGAGTTTATTGCAAATTTCGATAGCGTAAACGAGGAGTATAAAAAGACGTCGTTTAAGGCAGTTTTCTTTTCTTCTCTTACTAATCCAGTTACAAGATTTGTAAATTCATTAGTATATTCTTCAGTTGCATTGGTGGGTGCTCTCTTGGCGTTGAAGGGTGGCAACGGAGCGTTTGCAGTTACTGCAGGTTCTATACTTGCCCTCCTTAGTTACGCTAATAGATATACCAAGCCTTTCAACGAGATATCTTCCGTTATGACTGAACTTTCTGGAGCGACGGCATGTGCTCAAAGAATGTTCGATATTATAGATAGTCGAGAAGAAATTGAAACTGAAAACACTCTAAAATTACCAATAAACGGCAAGGTAGATATAGAAGGGGTTTCTTTTGCTTATCAAGTAGAAAAACCGTTGATAGAGAATTTTAATCTAAGCGTTGAGGTAGGACAAAAAGTAGCAATAGTTGGACCAACAGGCTGTGGGAAAACGACGTTAATCAACTTATTGATGAGGTTTTATAGCGTAAACGAGGGTAAAATAAGCGTAGACGGTCAAGATATTTCAACTGTTTCTAGGCAAAGTTTAAGGTCTGGTTACGGCATGGTTCTTCAAGATACGTGGATTAGAAAAGCAACGGTCAAAGATAATATTTGCATAGGAAAACAAGATGCGACGGATGATGAGATTATTACTGCGTCTAAGCGTTCGCACGCACACGGATTTATAAAAAGATTGCCAAACGGCTACGATACGATAATTGATGAAAACAGTTTATCGCAAGGTCAAAAGCAACTTCTTTGTATAGCGAGAGTTATGCTTTGTCTTCCACCAATGCTTATATTAGATGAGGCAACGTCTTCTATTGATACTAGAACGGAATTGAAAATTCAAAGTGCGTTTAACGAGCTTACCAAGGGAAAGACTTCGTTTATAGTAGCCCACAGATTGTCGACTATAAAAAGTGCAGATAAAATACTCGTTATGAAAGATGGTAACGTAATAGAGCAAGGCACGCACGAAGATCTTTTGGCAAAGAAAGGGTTTTATTTTACTCTTTACAACAGTCAATTTGAAAGATAAAAATAGCGACGCTGACAAAAAGCGTCGCTATTTTTAATTTAAAAAGATATAAGATTGCTAAAAAATTGACACGCTAGGTGTAAATGTGCTAAAATAAAGAAAAAGGGGTAAATTTATGCCTGTAGAAAACGTAAAAAAAGTAGCCGTTAAAAATTCAAATCTCACTCTTCGTGTTGCAGAAGGCCATTTTGCAACAAGTCATAGCCATATCAACTATTATATAGACGTTACAATGCAAAAAACTAGACTTTCAGAGGCGAAAGCAATAGCTTCTGCTTTAGTTTCTTTTTATAGGGCTAATTCAATAATCGATACTGTTTTATGTCTTGACGGAATGCAAGTTGTTGGTACTTGTCTTGCAGATGAACTTACAAAGGGTGGGTTTATGAGTATTAACGAGCATAAGACTATATACGTTATAACTCCAGAACATACGTCTGGTAGCCAACTTTTGTTAAGAGATAATATTATTCCTGCTGTAAAGGGTAAAAACGTACTTATTCTAGCAGCGTCTGTTACTACTGGTTACACTGCAAACGCAGCGATCGAGGCTGTAAAATATTATGGTGGTAGCGTTGCTGGTGTGAGTGCAATTTTTGCAACTGTTGACGAGTGTTCTGGTTATGAAGTTCATTCGGTTTTTGACCCTACAGACCTACAAGGTTATGCAAGCTATCCTGCACATCAATGCCCAATGTGTAAACAAGGCAGAAAAATAGATGCTTTGGTAAATAGTCACGGCTATTCTAAACTCTAATTTAAAGTCTTATATGCTTCGCAATACTTTGTTCTTTGCCTTTTATAGACATTCCTGCGACCAAAGAGGTCGCTCCCTGCCTCTAAAAAGCAAACGCCTCGTCTTGCTCGCATCTAAGCCTTTAAATAAAATAAAGCACGGTGTAACACTAAGCAATACTTTGTTCTTTGCTTTTTATAGACATTTCTGCGACAAAAGAGGTCGCATCCTGCCTCTAAAAAGCAAACGCCTTGTCTTGCTCTCATCTAACACTTCTAAACAATTAATCTATAAGCCTTTGCCCTCCTATCGCAAAGGCTTTTTTATTGCATGAAAATAAGTTTTTAAAGTTATTTGCTGTCTGGCTGTAGATAAAAATATAAAAGTTGACTAAAAATTTTGTCTTATATATAAAATATATAATTGACAAGATGAAATAGTTTTGATATAATAATAAAAATCAGTTTTAAAGTTTTACTTTAAGGAGAACGGATGAAGGCATTAAAAGACGTTATTACCGTAAATAGACAAAACTCTGTGGGAATTGCTAATTCCTATGAGGGTTTTTCTTTTGATTTCGGTGCATTGTCTTCTAAACTTGACAATTTATGTATTATTCCCGGTTTTTGCGACGTGCACGTGCATTTTCGTGAGCCGGGTTTTTTTTATAAAGAAAGTATAGAAACGGGTTCAAAAGCATCTGCAAGGGGTGGTTATACTGCCGTTTGCACAATGCCTAATTTAAATCCCGTGCCAGATAGTGTAGAAAATATTACAATTCAAACTGATATAATAAAGGCAACCTCTTGCATAAACGTGTACCCATACGGCTCTATAACCGTTGGACAAAAGGGCGAAAAACTTTCTGATATGGATGGTATGAAAGATATTGCAATCGCTTTTTCAGACGACGGAAGGGGCGTGCAGTCAGATGAGATGATGGAAAAGGCTATGCTAAAAGCCAAATCGCTCGGCAAAAAGATTGTTGCACACTGCGAAGTAAACGCTCTTTTAAAGGGTGGTTATATTCACGATGGCGAGTATGCGAAATCGCACGGACATAAAGGTATTTGTTCGGCTAGTGAATACGAACAAATAGCAAGAGATTTAGAACTTGTTAAAAAGACGGGGTGTGCTTACCACGTTTGCCACATTTCAACTAAAGAAAGCGTCGAACTTATAAGACGTGCTAAAAAAGAGGGGCTTGACGTTTCTTGTGAAACTGCACCTCACTATCTCGTTATGGATGATAGCGATTTAAAAGAGGACGGCAAGTTTAAAATGAATCCTCCTCTTCGTTCTAAAGAAGATAAACTCGCTTTAATCGAAGGTATTAAAGACGGTACTATAGAAATGATTGCAACCGACCACGCACCTCACTCTAAGGAAGAAAAATCGAAAGGGCTAGCAAACAGTGCGTTTGGTATAGTTGGTATAGAAACTGCGTTTGCAGTATGTTATACGGGGCTTGTAAAAACGGGGATTATTTCACTAGAAAAACTCGTTGATTTACTTGCAATCAACCCTAGAAAGAGATTTAATATTCCACTTGGTAAAGATTTTTCAGTTTGGGATTTAAACGAGGAATTCGTAGTAAACCCAGAGGAATTTTTATCAAAAGGAAGAGCAACCCCATTTGAGGGACAAAAACTTTTCGGTGTAAACCTTTTAACAGTTTGCAACGGAGAGGTCGTTTATAAGAGAAAATAATTTTTACAGATATAAAATTGGAGGCGTACAAATGGCAAAGAGAACAGACTTAAAAAAGATTTTGATTATCGGTTCGGGTCCTATCATCATTGGACAGGCTGCAGAGTTTGACTATGCAGGTACTCAAGCGTGTCTTGCCCTTAAAGAAGAGGGTTATGAAGTTGTGCTTGTAAACTCAAACCCAGCAACGATAATGACCGATACCACCATTGCAGACAAGGTTTATATGGAGCCTTTGACTCTTGAATATATAGCAAAAATTCTTCGTTATGAAAGACCTGACGCTATAGTACCAGGTATTGGTGGACAAACTGGTCTTAACCTTGCAATGCAACTTGAAAAGAAAGGCGTTTTAAAAGAGTGTAGAGTAGAACTTTTAGGTACTAGCAGTGAAAGTATCGAAAGGGCTGAAGATAGAGAAATGTTCAAAGAACTTTGTCAATCTATTGGCGAGCCTACAATTCCTTCTGAAATCACATATAGTTTAGATGAGGCAAAGGCTGCTGCAGAGAGAATTGGTTATCCGGTTGTTCTCCGTCCTGCATTTACGCTTGGTGGCACTGGTGGTGGATTTGCTTATAACGAAAAAGAACTTATCGAAATTGGTCTCAATGCGTTTAAACTTTCTCCTGTACACCAAGTTCTTATTGAAAAGAGTGTAAAGGGTTATAAGGAAATAGAGTTTGAAGTAATGCGTGACGGTGCGGATAAAGCCATCACTATTTGTGGTATGGAAAATATTGATCCAGTTGGCGTACATACTGGCGACTCTGCCGTTGTTGCTCCTATCCTTTCGCTTAGTGATAAAGATTTAAAGATGCTCAACGATAGTGCAATTAAGATTATCAGAGAACTTAAAATCGAAGGTGGTTGTAACGTTCAATTTGCTTTAAACCCAACGACTAGTGAATATTACCTCATAGAGGTAAACCCAAGAGTTTCTCGTTCTTCTGCACTTGCATCTAAGGCAAGTGGTTATCCTATTGCAAGGGTAACTGCTAAAATTGCAGTTGGTATGACGTTAGACGAAATCCACGTTGCTGACACTACTGCAGATCACGAGCCAAAACTCGATTATATCGTTGCAAAATTCCCAAGATTCCCATTTGATAAATTTACTCAAGCATCAAACCAACTCGGAACGCAAATGAAAGCGACGGGTGAGGTTATGGGTATTGGTGCAAACCTTGAAGAGTGTGTACTTAAGTCTGTTCGTTCACTCGAGATTGGTGTAAATCACTTATACCTTGCTAAATTTGATAGTTATACAAACGATGAATTATTAGAGTATCTTGAAGAGTTTAAGTCTGACAATATTTTTGCAGTAGCAGAACTTTTAAGACGTGGCGTTTCCATTGAAAAACTTCACGAAGTTACTAAAATAACCGAACTTTTCTTAGAAAGTTTTAAACGTATCGTAGATATGGAGAATACCTTAAAGACAAACGTTGGCGATTTAGCAACTTTACGTGAGGCTAAAAAACTTGGTTTCTCCGACCCATATATTGCAAAACTTTGGGGTAAAAAGGAAATTGAAATCTATAATTTTAGAAGAGAAAACAACGTAAGACCAATATTTAAGATGGTAGATACACTTTATAGTGGTGCTTATATTCCTTATTTCTATTCTTCATATACTGGCGAAAACGAATCTATTTTAACAGACAAGCAAAAGGCTATAGTTTTAGGTGCAGGCCCTATAAGAATTGGACAAGGCGTAGAGTTTGACTATTCTACCGTACACGCAGTACAAACCATCAAAAAGTCTGGCTATGAGGCGATTATTATCAATAATAATCCAGAAACCGTTTCTACCGACTACACTACGGCAGATAAACT
>JAFVSF010000231.1 GCA_017503885.1 Clostridia bacterium | reverse complement strand
GTGTTTAAAAGGAGTATTCCTTCCTTTGCCCATTTGGTCAAATCGCCTTGCATAGGTTCGATAATACCTAAGTCGCTTTTGATTTCTTTATAGATATTTACAAGTGACGGTGGAAGTTTAACGCCCTCTTTTACCGAAAAGCAGAGCCCGTGTGCTTGGTTTGGCTCGTGATAAGGGTCTTGACCTAAAATCACGGCTTTAACCGAATTATACGCCGTCATTTTAAATGCGTTGAATATGTCGTGCATTGGGGGATAAATCTCCCTTTGAGAATATTCTTCAATTAAAAACTTACGAATTTGCAAATACTTATCGCTTTCAAAAAGTGGTTTTAAAATCTCATCCCACTCGTTGCCGATGTTTACCATTTTAGTCCTCGAAATTAAGTTTTTCTCTTTCGATATAAATTGGGCGAGCCTTTACGTCTTCGTAAAGATAATTTAAGTAAAGGTCTGTAATTCCGTTAGAAAGTAAAAGAATTGACGTTGCAAGTGAAATTGTAGGGAAGAGCCAAGCAGTCAAAGGCAATGTAATTCCAAAACAAGCAAGTACTATAAACGTTGCAAATGCAAGTGTAGATAAAATTCCACCTATAAGCCCAACTTTGCCAGAAAGTTTTAAAACCTTAGGGCTATAAGGCACAATGCCAGCCTCTGCCGTTTTAAGCATCTTTTTAAGGGTGAATTTTGTTTCGCCCTCAGTTCTTTCATCACGGTCAAATTCTACCGACGTCTGCTTAAAGCCTACCCATGCAATTTGAACTCTTAAATACCTGCTCCTTTCAGGAAGTGCACAAATAGTATCAATAACTTTTCTGTCGTAAAGTTTAAATTCGCCAGCGTTTGCAGGTATGTCAAGACCAGAACTTTTTGTAAGCAATTTGATAAAGAAAGAGGAAGTGAATTTTTTAAAGAAAGATTCGCCCTTTCTAACTCTTCTAATACCGTGCACTACGTCGTAGCCCTCTTTCCATTTTTCAATGAGAGCAGGGAAAACTTCAGGTGGGTCTTGTAGGTCGGCGTCAACTAAAATAGCACAGTCGCCCGAACTGTTTTTAAGTCCACACAAAAACGCTGCTTGTTGACCAAAGTTTCTAGAAAAATTAACTGCTTTGCAACGCTTGTCCTTTTCGCATTGAGCCCTTAAAATATCTGCACTGTCATCTTTACTGCCGTCGTTTACTGCAATGATTTCAAAAGGCAAGCCAATTTGTTCCATTATTGGTATAACACGTTTAAAAAAGGTAGGTAAACACTCGTGCTCGTTATAAACGGGAGTGATTATACTGATTACTGGTTTCATATGTCCTCCAAAGTTTGTATGTTGGTAATATTTTATCATTTGGGAGTATAAAAGTAAACCTATTTTTAAAATTTTTAATAAAATTTGAATATATTTTGACTTTTTTTCATTTATATTATATAATAGATAGGAGAGCAATCTCTAGAACCATTCTAAATTTCGTGGAGGAATTATGGATTACAAGGTAAATTATGAAAATTGGATTACTAGTCCTTATCTTCGTGCAGACGGTTTAGCAGAACTCACTGCTATAGCAAACGACGAAAAAGAAATAGAATATTCTTTCGGTGCAGAACTTGAATTTGGTACTGCCGGTATGAGAGGTATAATCGGTTACGGTACTAACAAAATGAACGTTTATACCGTAAGAAGAGCAACTCAAGGGTTGGCAGAGTTTATAAAAGCAAACGGCACGCAAGCAATGAAAAGAGGTGTTGCAATTTCTTTTGATACTAGAAGAAATTCTGAACTCTTTGCAAGAACGGCAGCAGGGGTTTTACTCCACAATGATATTAAAGTTTATATTTATCCCGAAGCACGTCCCGTTCCAATGCTTTCTTATGCCGTAAGAGAACTCAATGCTTTTGCAGGTATTATGATTACTGCAAGCCACAATCCAAAAGAATATAACGGATACAAAGTTTACGGAGAAGACGGGGCTCAAATGTCGCCTGAGGCAACTGAAGAAGTTGTAAAGTATATCTCTGCTATTACTGATTATTTTTCTGTTAAAGAAATTGAAATTGAAAACATTAAATCTGCTAAAAACCCAGTTTTATTATCTGTTATTGGTAAAAAACTTGAAAAGAGTTATTATAACGAACTTATAAAACTCACGCTTTCTAAAAAGGCAGTAAAGGCTGTTGGTAAGAAAATTAAAATCGTTTATACTCCAGTTCACGGTAGTGGTTACGTTCCCGTAACTAGTATTTTGAAAAAACTTAAAATTAAGGCTACTTTAGTAGAAGAACAAACTATGCCGGATACGGAATATTCAACTGTAGAAGTTCCAAATCCAGAGTTTAAAGAAACTCTTTCTATGGACATCGACCTTGCTAACAAGATTAAGGCTGACGTTGTTTTTGGTACTGACCCAGACTGCGACCGTCTTGGCGTTGCTATTCGTGACGATAAGGGCGAGTTTGTTGCTCTTTCTGGCAATCAAGTTGGCATTTTGCTTTTAGACTATATCTTGTTAAGACTTAAAACCGAGGGAACGCTTCCAGAAAACGGTGTAGTAGTTAAGAGTTTCGTATCTACTGGTATGGCAAAATTACTTTGTCAAAACTATGGTGTAGAACTTGTTGAAACTCCCGTAGGCTTTAAGTTTATCGGCGAAAAAATTAAAGAGTACGAAGAAGATAATTCAAAAACTTATATTTTTGGCTTTGAAGAGAGCTGTGGTTACCTTCGTGGAACTCACGCAAGAGATAAAGATGCCGTTGTTGCAAGTATGCTTTTTGCAGAACTCGTATGCTATTATCAATATATAGATAAGAGCGTTTACGGCAGACTTTGCGAAATTTACGATAAATACGGCTACGTTATCGATGCTACGGATAGTATTAAGTATTCTGGCTTGCACGCTATGGACGATATGAATAAAGCCGTTAGCAAAATGAGAGAAAAAGAGGTAGCAAGTGTAGGTATTTATACCGTTAGTGGTGTAAGAGATTATCTTGCAGGCGTTAGAAAGGCAGACGGCGAGACTACCGAGCTTGAAATTAAAGGTATAAATTGTGTTTATTACGAACTTTTAAGTGGTGGTTTTATTTGTTTAAGACCAAGTGGCACAGAGCCAAAACTTAAAGTATATTACTCTGTAAAGGGTAAAGATAAGGCACACGCAGAGAAGGCTTTAGCCGAACTTAAAGAGAATTTTTCTGCAATGTTAGCAGAATAAAAAAGGCTATAAAAAATTTTTAAAAAAGTTTATAAAAAGTATGAAATTTTGCTTGACATACTATTTGTGATGTGTTATTATTTGTAGGCTCTCACTTGAGGGCTGGCTCGCAAGAGCAACAAAACATATCCGCCGAAGCGGGTATTAAACCTAGCAGTTTTGCTAGGCAGTGAAGATTGACAACTACATAGAATTTGAGTTATAAATTAATATCTATTAAAAATAGAGATTAGTCAAGTAACGAGTTTAAAATAACTTTTTTAAAAGTACAGAAAGGCAAAAAAAAGACTTTAAATATCTTTAAAAAATAATTGGTTAATACAAAAAAGTATACAATAATTTTGCTAAGAAAAGAGAGTCTAATGAATTTTTAAATAACGCTAAGAGAAGATATATTGACGAAGCGACTTATGCAAATAAGTTGAAAGAATAAGCTACAAAGAGCGTAGGGAGGATGCCTTGGTACATGGCGCCGAAGAAGGACGTGACAAGCTGCGAAAAGCTACGGTAAGTTGCAAATAAACGTTATAGCCGTAGATATCCGAATGAGGGAACTCACTATAAGTAATGTTATAGTATCGTATAATGAATCAATAGTTATACGAGGGGAACCTGGGGAACTGAAACATCTAATTACCCGGAGGAAAAGAAAGCAAACGCGATTCCGAAAGGAGTGGCGAGCGAAATTGGAAGAGCCCAAACGAGTCGTAGAAATACGAGTC
>JAFVSF010000230.1 GCA_017503885.1 Clostridia bacterium | reverse complement strand
TTTTTCTAGTAATTGAAAAGGCAGGAAAGGGCTCTTTTAAATTAACCTTTATGTATGGGTACGTCTTATCGTCTTTTAACAAGATATTATATCTTGGCTTATGCTTTTTAATGAGGTTGTTTTCTAAAGATAAAGCGTCGATTTCAGAATTGGTAATGATATAATAAAAATCTTCAATATTGGCTACCATTGCCATTACTTTTTCGGGTTTTTTGTTAGAGTGGAAATACTGCCTTACCCTATTTTTTAAAACCTTTGCTTTGCCTACGTAAATTACCGTATTCTCTTTATTGAGCATGACGTAAACTCCCGGACTTTCCGGAAGGAGCTTAAGTTTTGCTTCTATTTTTTCGTTCATACTCTACCTCTTTTTTTTCGTTAATCGCCTTATAGACGTGTTTTTGCTCTTTTTTCTATACTTTTTAAAAGTTTTTCTCGCTCGTTTTTTATATTGCCTGCAAGCACGTCTACAAACAACTTTTGTAACACGTCTCCCACTTGCCTACCTTTAAAACCATAGGCTACAACGTCGTTTCCGTCAACTTTTAATTGTTTAATATTAATACAGTCGCAGGTTTTTATAACCTCTTTAATTTTGCTTTCTAACTTTGCTATGTTTTGCCTTTCCTCACTAGATTTAATAGTCCCTTGTGCCATATTGTCAGCATATTTTACGTCAACTAAATCAAGTGCGTTTTTTTCGCCAATTTCGGCAAGTCTGAGTTTAAATTTTAAGTCGTTTTGAGGAAAAGGTTTATCGTGATTTTTCACTAAAAAACATACGTTTTCTATAAGTTTATTTGATGCTTTTAACCTTTTCAAAATGCCGTATGCAACCTTTTCTGAAAGGTCTGCGTGTCCGTAAAAATGCCCCTCGCCATTTTCATCTAAAAAGAATTTATCCGGCTTTGCAACGTCGTGAAATAGCATACACCATCTAAGTTCTTGCTTTGGCTTTATACTGCTAACGGCACGTGCAATATGATTATACACGTCTAAACTATGCCACTTACTATGCTGGTTAAAATTATAACACTTTTTAAGTTCGGGAATCACTTCAAAAATAACTTGTGGAGCAATGGTCAACGCTTTAAAAACAAACTCTCCAACAAGAAGTTTATCAAGTTCTACAAACACTCTCTCTGCCGAAATTTTCTTTAAGAAAGTAGCACGTTCGTTCATTGCTTTTAGCGTGTTTTCTTCTATTTCAAAACCCGTTACCGAAACAAATCTAACCCCACGCAAAATTCTTAAAGCATCTTCTTCAAACCTCTCTTTAGCACAACCAACTGCCCTTATTATACCCCTTTCGATATCTAAAACACCCTCGTATAAGTCGATTAGCCCACGTTTTGGGCTATACGCCATAGCATTTATGGTAAAATCCCTTCGCTTTAAATCTTCTTTTATATCTTTTACAAAACTAACCGAAGAGGGGTGGCGAGAATCTAAATATTCCCCCTCACTTCTAAAAGAAGTAATCTCATAATTTTTGCTTTTAAGCCTTACCGTCACAGTGCCGTGTTTAAGCCCCGTTAAAATAACTTGCTCGCCCTTAAAAACGTCTATAATCTCTTGTGGAGAGGCAGACGTAGTAACGTCCCAATCTTCGGGCGTTTTGCCCATCAAACTGTCTCTTACGCACCCTCCAACAACGTACGCCTCGTGTCCTTTTTCTTCAAGCCTAGTTAAAACGAGTAACGCTCCATCAGGGATTGAAATATTAAATTTTAACATATTACCCCCCCTAGAGAAAAATCCGTTTTATTCTTCGCCTGCTATAAATCCATCACAAAAATCAAGCACCTTTTCAAAAGCACGCTCTTTTGAGGTGTCGTTAAAATACTCGTGTCTTACACCGTCGTATAAAACCAATTCAACCTCTTTTACACCAACCGTTTCAGTGTAGAAATTATAAAGTTTTTTAACGGACTTTGCCATATCTCCGACAGGATCTTGGCTACCTGCAATTAAAAGCAAAGGTTTATCAGCGTCTATCTTTTTATAATTCTTCTTTTTGTAAAGAGTTTTAAGCCCTTTAAAAAATCCACGATAGAAATTGTTACTTAAAATAAACCCACAGCCCCAAGTTTGATTATACTTTTCGCACTCTTCTTTTATAGAAGAAATAAAAGTACCCTCTTTGAATTTCTTATTATACATACCAAAACTCATATCGGCAAGAAGTTTTCCCTCTTTTTTTGCCCTACCTAAAAGACAAGCCGTGTTAGCAACTATCGAGCCACCAACAACTGGAAATCCTTGCATTTTTGCACTTCCACCAATAATCGCCCCGTCGATTTTATCACTATAACGTTCTAAAAACGCCTGCGTTAAAAACGAGCCGTAACTATGCCCCAATAAAATAAGAGGCAACCTTGGATAAAGATTTTTATAAATAGTAGCAAGTTCTGCAACGTCTTTTAAGGTATCAAAAAACATATCGCCTTTAGTGTAGCCAGAGCAGTCGTCCGTTCTTCCGTGTCCTCTATGGTCGTCGGCTACTACGATATAGCCGTTTTTATTCATAAACTCGGCAAAATCTGTGTATCTGAGCGAACTTTCTGCCATACCATGCACTACTTGTACTACGCCTTTTGGATTATCACATTCCCAAAGCCTATAGTAAATTCTCTTTCCGTCAAAGCTTTTAAATTCTCTTTCCGTCATAATACACTCCTTTTTATAGCAGTTTGCCACTCACTATAATATTTATCATATTTTTTATCGCCACTTGGCGTAAACAACCTTTCAGTACTTCTATATTTTGCAATTTCTTTTATATCAAAAAGCCCAAGCCCTAACCCACAAAGATATACTGCACCTAGTGCCGTGCTTTCTTTTTCGATAGGACGATTTACTGGAATATTCAACACGTCTGCTTGAAACTGCATTAAGAAATCGTTAGCAGATGCCCCGCCGTCACAACGAAGTTCTCGCATCATTTCGCCACTTTCTTCTTGCATAACTTCGGTTAAATCTTTTGTGGCATAAGCCATAGATTCTAGCCCTGCTCTTGTAATATGTGCTTTTGTTGCACCTCTCGTAAGTCCACAGATTAAACCCCTTGCATCGCTATTCCAAACGGGCGCACCTAGACCTGTAAAAGCAGGTACTAAATAAACTCCTCCGTTATCTTCAACCGACGTTGCCAACGCCTCGCTATCTTTAGAGGACTTAAAAAATCCCAAATTATCACGTAGCCATTGAATAGTGCTACCTGCGTTGAACACACTACCCTCAAAAGCATAGGCAGTTTTTCCCCCTATCGTATAAGCAACTGTCGTAACAAGCCCGTTTTGAGAAATAACTGGGTTTTCGCCTAAATTGTACAACATAAAAAGCCCCGTGCCATAGGTAACTTTGCTAGTACCAACGTCAAAACAACCTTGACCAATGAGAGCAGACTGCTGGTCGCCTGCAATACCACAAAGTGGAATTTTATTCCCCATATATTCAAATTCTCCAACGATAGCATCGCTAGAAACCACCTTAGGAAGCGAACTTAAAGGTATGCCGAAAAGTTCTAAAAGTTCATTGTCGTACAAAAGGGTTTTTAAGTTAAAAAGCATTGTTCTTGACGCGTTAGTTACGTCTGTTACAAACGCTTTGCCCCCAGTGAGTTTATAAATCAAAAAACTATCAACCGTGCCAAAACAAACTTCATTTTTAGCAAGTTTTTCTCTAATTTGAGGAACGTTGTCAATAAGCCACTTTATCTTGCTTGCCGAAAAATACGCATCCATAACAAGCCCTGTTTTTTGGCGTATAATTTCGCCGTGAGTTTTACTAAGCTCGCTTATGTAGTCGGCAGTCCTTCTACATTGCCAAACGATAGCGTTATATAAAGGCTTGCCAGTAACTTTGTCCCACGCAATAACCGTTTCACGTTGATTGGTTATACCTATACCCTTAACCTTTTTCACATCGTCGGCACTCTCTAAAATCTCTATGAGTGAAGAAAGCGTCTCTGCGTAAATCTCGTTGGCGTTTTCTTCTACGAAAGATGGTTTAGGATAAATTTGCTTGATGGCTGCCGACTTTTGCATAATTATTTTCTTTTGGTTTAAGTCGTATAAAACAGCTCTCGTACTAGTCGTTCCCTCATCAATAGCAATAACGTAACTCATATCTTCTCCCGTTTAAAGCATTTTAATGCTTTAATTATATTAGTAACATAATTGTACCCTAACTATTAACATTTTTCAAGTCCTATCGTAATATTTTTGCTAAATTTCATAAATTTACACATATTATATACAAAGGAGAACAAAATGAACGTTTTAGTTTTGACGGGAGGAGGCACTGCTGGACACGTAACACCATCACTTGCACTACTTCCAAAGCTTAAAAAAAGATTTGACAAAATTATTTACGTTGGCAGTAAAAATGGAATAGAAAAAGAACTTGCAAAAAAAGAGGGGATTCCCTTTTATTATGTTCCAACAGTAAAACTTGAGAGAAAATTTACACTAAAAAACACATTTATACCTGCCAAATTACTATTTGCAATAAGTGAAAGTAAAAAACTACTTAAAAATCTACATCCGAGCGTGGTTTTTTCTAAGGGTGGATACGTTGCACTGCCCGTTGTTATAGCCTCGAAAAAATTAGGAATACCCGTCGTTTCTCACGAATCTGATATGACGGTGGGGCTTGCAAATAAAATAGGGGCAAAATATTCTAAACTATTTTTAACTTCGTTTGATACGACTACTTCTACTTGCGAAAAAACGGTTTTTACTGGTAGCCCAATTAGAGAAAGCCTCTTTTTAAACTACGACAAAAAACAAATTCTCAAAAAATACGGGCTTTTGGGTAGAAAGAAAATTTTGCTTATTTTCGGTGGCAGTTCGGGAAGTAAAACTATCAATGAAATCACGCAAAAGTGCCTCTATAAACTCGTTAATCGCTATGACGTAGTGCATATATGCGGTAAAGGCAAAGGCGAAAACGAGCGAGAAAAAGGGTATTTAAAAATGCCTTTTGCTGACGATATTGGCGAACTTTATTTTGTTGCCGACCTTATTATATCTAGAGCAGGTGCAAATTCTCTTTTTGAACTCACAGCATTAAAAAAGCCGACTCTTGCAATACCTTTACCTAAAGGAAATTCAAGAGGCGACCAAATAGACAACGCCGAATATTTTAAAAAACGTAAAATGATAGAGGTTTTGTTAGAAGAAAAT